>JAJBTS010000141.1 GCA_020860885.1 Bacteroidales bacterium | reverse complement strand
CAATAATATGTCTCACAATCACAACCATGTACATTCGGATGCAATTCCATCTTTGAATAAGGCCTTCATAGTAGGTATAACACTGAATTTATTATTTGTAATCGGTGAATTTATAGCCGGTTTTGCAACCAATTCTATGAGTTTACTTTCCGATGCCGGCCATAATCTCAGTGATGTTGCAAGCCTGGTTCTGGCTATGTTTGCCTTTCGTTTGGCCAAAGTCAGAGCCAATTCCAAATATACTTACGGATATAAGAAAAGTACGGTTTTGGTTTCTTTGCTGAATGCAGTGATTCTCCTTATAGCAGTAGGAATTATTATAGCTGAAAGTATCAATAAGTTACTTCACCCGGAACCTGTGGAAGGCAGGGTGATTATATGGGTTGCAGGGATAGGCGTTTTTATTAATGCTTTCACAGCATGGCTTTTTATGAAAGATAAGGAACGGGATTTGAATGTAAAGGGAGCTTACCTGCATATGGCAGCAGATGCTTTGGTTTCCATAGGAGTTGTTATTTCCGGAATAATTATTCTGTATACCGGCTGGATGATTATTGATCCCATTATTGGGTTGGTAATTGCAGGTGTAATTATTTATTCTACCTGGGGATTGTTGCACGATAGTATACGTTTGTCTTTAGATGGTGTTCCGGTAAATATTGACCGGGATGAAATAGAAAAACTTATTCGTTCGGTGGATGGGGTAGAAGGCATCCATCATTTACATATTTGGGCAATCAGTACGACACAAACTGCCTTAACGGCTCATGTGGTTATAAAAGATATGAACAGGATGGAAAGCATCAAGCATGAATTAAAACATCTTCTGGCCGATAAAGAAATAACACATGCTACACTTGAGTTCGAGTTACCTTATACCGGTTGTGAGCATGCGTGCGATTAGTTCGTTTTATAAAAATAAAAAAGGCTGTCCAAAGAATTTTTGAACAACCTTTTATTTAAGAGAATTATATATATACTACAATTTTATTTTTTAGCCAGGGCTTCCATGATCAAGCCTTCGATTTCTTCCGATAATTCAGGATTATCTCTCAGGCAATCTTTAGCAGCTTCACGGCCTTGTCCTAGTTTCGTTTCATTGTAACTGTACCAGCTACCACTTTTTTTAACGACTCCTAATTCAGCCCCCAGATCAACCAATTCGCCAACTTTAGAGATTCCTTCTCCGAACATGATATCAAATTCCGCTTTCCGGAAAGGAGGAGCAACCTTATTTTTAACTACTTTAACCCGGGTTTGATTTCCGATAACTTCGTCCCCTTCTTTAATTTGAGTACTTCTCCGGATATCCAGGCGGACAGAAGAATAAAATTTGAGGGCATTACCCCCTGTAGTCGTTTCCGGATTGCCGAACATGACACCGATTTTGTCACGCAGCTGATTTATAAAGATACAGGTTGTATTTGTTTTATTGATGGCTGCCGTAAGTTTCCTTAAAGCCTGAGACATTAAGCGTGCTTGCAGTCCCATTTTGGAATCACCCATTTCTCCTTCGAGTTCCGCTTTAGGAGTCAACGCAGCTACTGAGTCTATTACGATGATGTCAATGGCGGAAGAACGGATCAGTTGTTCTGCTATTTCCAGGGCTTGTTCTCCTGAGTCGGGCTGAGAAATCCAAAGGTTCTCGATATCCACCCCTAGCTTTTCAGCATAGAAACGATCGAAAGCATGTTCTGCATCAATAAATGCTGCAATACCTCCTGCTTTTTGAGCTTCTGCAATAGCGTGGATGGCCAATGTTGTTTTTCCCGATGATTCCGGACCATATATCTCAATGACACGTCCTCTGGGATAACCACCAACACCTAGTGCGGCATTTAGGGATACAGAGCCTGTGGGAATTACAGCCACTTCTTCTACGGCATTATCGCCCATTTTCATGATAGAACCTCTACCGTAATTTTTTTCTATTTTATCCATGGCAGCCCGGAGAGCTTTTAGTTTCTCTGCATTCGGAGCCGCTGCTACTTGTTCTTTTTGTTCTTTTTCTTTCACTTGATCTTTTTCTTTCACTTTGTTATCTAATTTAATTTTTATTAAGCAATTAGTAAAATTATAATCTTTGTTAACTGTTAACTGCTCACTGTTTATACTTCCAGGTCTTCATTAAATATCTCGTGCCAGGGTAAGCCTTGAATATTCAGTTGTTCCAAAAACGGATCCGGATCAAATTCCTCAACATTGAATACTCCCGGTTTTTTCCACAAACCTTTCATAAACATCATAGCGCCTATCGTAGCAGGTACACCGGTTGTATAGCTGACAGCCTGTGTGCCGGTTTCTTTATAGGCTTCTTCGTGGCTGGCATTGTTGTAAATGTAGTAAGTTAATTCTTTACCTTCTTTGTCCAAACCTTTGATACGGCATCCTATACTGGTTTCTCCGGTATAATTTTCACCTAAGTCTCCGGGATCGGGTAAGACCGCTTTCAGAAATTGGATAGGAACAATTTCCACACCGTTGTAGATAACCGGATCGATCCGTGCCATACCTATATTTTGAATTACCCGAAGATGAGTCAGATATTCCTGTCCGAAAGTCATCCAGAACCGGGCACGTTTTAACGTTGGAAAATTTTTAACCAGCGATTCGAGTTCTTCGTGGTAAATTACGTACGATTCTCTTTTTCCAATATTCGGATAAGTCAATGGCTTATGAATTTCATGCGGTTCAGTATACACCCATTTCCCATCTTCCCAGTATTTTCCTTTCTGGGTTACTTCACGGATGTTGATTTCCGGGTTGAAATTCGTAGCAAAAGCTTTGCCATGGTCGCCTGCATTACAGTCTACAATATCCAGATACTCCATTTTACTGAAGTAATGTTTTGCTGCGTAAGCCGTAAATATGCTGGTTACTCCCGGATCAAATCCGCAACCGAGAATAGCGGTTAAACCTGCATTTCTGAATTTATCCTGATAGGCCCACTGCCATTTGTATTCAAATTTAGCTTCCTCTTTCGGTTCATAATTGGCAGTATCCAGATAATTAACGCCTGCTTCCAGACAAGCGTCCATAATGGTTAAATCCTGATAGGGCAGGGCAACATTAATAACCAGTTCCGGTTTAAACCTGTTAAACAACGCAACCAAATCTTTTACATTGTCGGCATCTACCTGTGCCGTTTCTATTTTTTTGTTGCCGTATTTGGTTCCGATAGCATCGGCAATAGCGTCGCATTTTGATTTTGTACGGCTGGCCAGCATAATATCACCAAAAATTTCATGATTTTGAGCTACTTTATGAGCTACTACAGTACCTACGCCACCGGCTCCGATAATAATTACTTTAGACATTTATGATAAATTTTAGAGATACAAATTTAATAAATTATTGGTGTTTTACCGATTCTTTTAACCATTCTTTTTCATGTTCCGATAAGAATGGACTTAACTTATCGTATACTTTTTGATGATAACTATCCAGCCACTGAATTTCCTCCGGAGTCATTAAATCCCACTCGATAAGTTTCGTATCAATAGGGCATAAAGTTAAAACTTCGAAAGCGTAATATTCGCCGAATTCGGTAGACTTATAGGGAATGGTAAGTATAAGGTTTTCAATTCTTATTCCGTATTTCCCGCTTTTATAGATTCCCGGTTCATTGGATGTAACCATTCCCGGTTCAATAGCCACCGGATTGTAGTTCATCCGGATACTTTGCGGACCCTCATGAACATTCAGGAAAGAACCGATGCCATGTCCTGTACCGTGTAAAAAGTTTTGCCCTTCTTCCCATATAAACTGTCTTGCGAGGATATCCAGTTGCATACCTACTGTACCTTTAGGGAATTTAGCGTTTGTAAGTTGGATATTTCCTTTTAAGATATTCGTGAAATCTTTTTTCATTTCATCCGTAACGGATCCCACGGCAATAGTCCGGGTAATATCGGTTGTTCCGTCCAGGTACTGTGCTCCGGAGTCGATCAGGAGCAATCCTTCGGGAAGAATAGTCGCATTTGTTTCAGGCGTTGCTGCGTAATGTACGATAGCTCCATGCGGGCCATAGCCGGCAATAGTATGGAAACTTTCTGAGAAAAAATATTCCTGTTCGCTGCGAAATTCTTTTAATTTTTCACTGATATCTAATTCTGTAACCTTTGCATTTTCGTTCAATTGTTTTTCCAGCCACATCAGGAATCTGACCAAAGCAACTCCGTCTTTTTGCATGGCTTTCTGAAAACCTTCAATTTCCGTTGAATTTTTTATTGCCTTTAGAGAGTCGATAGGATGAATTCCGGCTTCGATGACTTTACATTCGGCAGATATAGCGGTGAAAAGCTGATAATTCATTTTATTAGGCGTCACCAGTAATATATTGTCAGCGGAAAGTTTGTTTACATAAGAATATATTTTCTCATAATCGGCCAGGATGACTCCCTCTCCGGTCAGATATTCTACTATTTCGGAAGTTAATTTCCGGGATTGAATAAAAAGTACCGTTTCTTTTTCAGAAACAAAGGCATAACTTACAACCACCGGATTATAATCCACATCGTTTCCCCGGAGGTTGAACAACCATGCAATCATGTCCAGCGATACCAATATTGTGCTATTACAACCTTGTTGTTGTAATTTTTCTAAGACACGTTTGATTTTACCGGATGTGCTTTCGCCGGAAAAGTTTTCAGCGAGAATAAACCCTTTATTCTCAGGAATCGGCGGACGTTCGCTCCAGATACTGCTGTATGGAGAGAAATCCGGTTTCACCTGAATATTATGATTGTTGAAAAAGCGAATTAGGGAGAGTGCATCTGCTGCGCTGTACACATTCCCTTCCAATCCGACTGTATCTCCTTCCGACAATTGATTCTTGATCCATTCTTCTAAGCCGGGAGTTCCTTCAAGACCCATTTTGAACAGATCAATACCCGAGTTTTTTAATTGTTCTTCCGCCTGAATGAAATACCGGGAGTCGGTCCATAGTCCGGCTTTTTCCAAAGTAACAACTACTGTTCCTGCAGATCCTGTGAAGCCCGAGATCCATTGACGGGTTTCCCAATGGGCAGGAATATATTCTCCAATATGCGGATCGGTACTGGGAATAATGCAAGCCTGGATATTTTCCGCAATCATTGCTTTACGAAGCAACTGCAACTTTTCTGTACTTTTCATATTTCAATTCTTTTTTAACGTAAACTTCCTCCCATATTACCCATAAAAGAAAAATTAGGGTGTAGTAGATGTATCTGAAAAGGCCATCATGCAAAGACTCGAATCGTTCGTGATGCCCGTTTGTTAGTATAACTATGCCTCCAATTCTCATAACATTATACACTGTCAGTATAATCCAGCCTATGGGGATATACCATAACTTATTCCAAAACGGAAGAAATTTGAAGGTGTATTTTTCACTGCCTGGTTTTTTAATGAGAGTGAAGCATCTGTAAAATACCATGATACCTGTGAAAATAAGCAGTTGTTTAAGACCTGTACAACCCCAGACTATGGAAATTCTGATCTCGCCGGGAAAATGAAGATAAGTGTCTTCAATAATTAAATGATCCGTGTTAGGAAATAAATGTACGAACCATGCGGCAGCCTGTGTAAGCCAAACTCGTGCTGTATAAAACCAGTCAGGTGTTATATCTTTACCCATAAAGAGCATGTAATCGTCTTCAATATCTCCACCAATAAGAATTTTCCAGCTGAAATGAAAAAAGAAAAGTAAAAATAAAAAATAAATTATGCTTTTATAGGGAGTTAACTCGTCCCAAAGCTTTATGAGTTTTTGATTCATTTTGGAAATAAAGTACAGAATATTAGAATACAAAGATAACTACTCCAGGCAAATTTCGGTTCTTTTTATAGGAAAAGTTATAATAAGATAAAATAAAAACATGTAAAATAATAAAAGAAGAAGTTGCTCCAAAAG
>JAJBTS010000264.1 GCA_020860885.1 Bacteroidales bacterium | reverse complement strand
ATAAAATATAACAACGAGGGATATTGAAAGAAAAAAATAAACCTTATATTTGCAGTAAAATATAACATAATAAACTATGATAAGCAGATTTATATTTCTGATCCTATCCGTATTATTTTTTATTCCGTTAAGTTTTGCACAAACAAAAGTGATAAAAGTAAATGCTGCAAAATCCAATGATTACGGAATACAATACTCATTACCAAAAACCAATCTGAATATAAATATTGAATACAGTGAAATTATTCAAAAAGCAGGACCTTATGCTCGTTATGCCTCCCGTTATCTGGGAATCGAAGAAAAAGATGTAATTATGGAAGACAGAACTTTCTATACCTTAGAGGATGTTTCTGTTTCAGAATCAGGAGTTCCAAATACCGATCATACCTATCTGGTTTCATTCAAATCAAAAACGACTGCACCTTTCGTTTGTTTAACGGAAGATGGATTGATCTGTACAATCAATAGCGAATACTCCCCTGATAGTGAAAAAACAAACTCTGCAAATAAAAGATCTTTAGACACAGATTTACCGGAAATCAATCCCCAGTCTATATTTACAGAAGAATATTTACGTGCCGGATCTGTAAGCAAAATGGCCGAAGTAGCAGCTAAGAATATTTATAAAATCAGAGAAAGCCGTCAGGATCTTCTGACTGGAGAAATAGATAATGTTCCCAAAGACGGAGAAGCGATGAAAATCATTCTTGCAAATCTGGATGAACAGGAAAAATTATGGACAGAACTCTTTACAGGAAGTAAAGAAACGATTAAGCATACAGAACAAATTACTATAGAACCTTCTACTGAAATTAATAAAGAAATACTTTTTCGTTTCTCTCAGTACTTAGGTGTAGTAGACCCGGAAGATTTGAGCGGAAGTCCTGTTTATATGAATCTTATTGACTTGCACACAGTAGAAATACCAGAAGTAGATCCGAAACGAAAATCCAAAGAACCGGAAAGTATTGTTTATAACGTTCCGGGAAAAGCTGAGATTGAAATCTACAATGGAACTAAAAAGATTTATTCATCTGAAGTGAATGTCACTCAATTCGGTACAACACAAATTTTAGGAACCTCTATTTTTGAAGATAAAAAGGCTCCTGTAAAAATATTATTTTATCCAGAGACGGGAGGTATTAAACAAATCATTCAATAGAATTAAAAGAGCCGGACAAGAGGAAAGTTAGAATACATCCTATCTAACGCTCCTACACATCCCCTATCCCCTCAGCACACAAACCATCAAGTTGTGCAATTTTCTCTAATATTTTTTGTTTACTTCTTAAAATGGTTTACTTTTGTAACCTTAATTCTATAATAAAATACTATACTATAAACTAATTAATCAACAATGAGTCTAAAAATTATTGTACTGGCAAAACAAGTACCGGATACACGCAATGTTGGAAAAGATGCTATGAAAGCTGATGGAACAGTCAATCGTGCTGCTTTACCTGCCATTTTTAATCCGGAAGACTTAAATGCTTTAGAGCAAGCTCTCCGTCTGAAAGATCAGTATCCGGGTTCAACTGTGAAATTACTAACCATGGGGCCTCCCCGTGCTGCAGACATCATCCGTGAAGGTTTATTCCGAGGTGCTGACGGAGGTTACTTAATAACCGACCGCGCTTTTGCCGGAGCTGATACACTTGCAACAAGCTATGCTCTTCACATGGCTATCAAAAAAATCGGCGATTTTGATGTGATTATTTCCGGACGTCAGGCTATCGATGGCGACACTGCCCAGGTAGGTCCACAGGTTGCTGAGAAATTAGGAATACCCCAAATTACGTATGCAGAAGAAATTCAATCCATTCATGAAGGAAAAATAACAATCAAACGCCGTCTGGAACGCGGTGTGGAAATAGCAGAAGGTAAACTTCCCATTCTGGTAACTGTTAATAGTTCCGCTCCGGAATGCCGTCCGAGAAATGCAAAACTTATTCAGAAATACAAATACGCTCGCACTATCTCTGAAAAACAGAATGAAGACAGTGACTATATCAACCTATGTAGCTCACGTTCTTACCTGAACCTACCCGAATGGAGTGTTACCGACGTAGATGCTGATGTACAGCAATGCGGTCTTTCCGGTTCGCCGACTAAAGTAAAAAAGATTGAAAATGTTGTTTTTCAAGCGAAAGAAAGTAAAACCCTTGCTGATTCTGAGGATCAGATCGAAGAATTAATGATAGAGTTAATTAATAATCATACAATTGGTTAATGAGAACAATGACGGAATACTGTTTTGAGGTATTATTTTCAGGTATATTCCGTCATACAAAAAAAAATTATGAACAATTTATTTGTATATCTCGAAATAGAAAACGGTAAGGTAGAAGACGTTAGTTTGGAACTCCTTACCAAAGGCCGTTCACTGGCAAATAAACTAAACTGTAAATTAGAAGCTGTAGCCGTTGGAAGCCAGCTAGACACTCTCGGAGAACAAGTATTCCCTTATGGAGTAGACAGTCTTCATCTTTTTGACGATACCCGTTTATATCCTTATACTTCTCTTCCTCATACTTCTATCCTCGTAAAACTTTTTCAGGAAGAAAAGCCCCAGATCGCTCTTATGGGAGCGACAAGCATAGGACGGGATCTGGGACCCAGAGTTTCCTCCGCATTATTCAGCGGACTTACAGCCGACTGTACTTCATTGGAAATCGGCGATCACGAAGAAAAGAAAGCAAATAAGACCTATAAAGATTTACTTTATCAGATACGTCCTGCTTTCGGAGGAAATATTGTAGCTACAATCATCAATCCTGATAATCGCCCGCAAATGGCTACTGTACGGGAAGGTGTAATGAAAAAAGAAATCGTTAGTCCTGACTACAAAGGAGAAACAATTACACATGATGTAAATAAATATGTAACCAACGAAGATTTTGTAGTAAGTGTTATCGAACGTCATATGGAAGCTTCCAAAGTAAATATCAAAGGAGCGCCTATCATTGTTGCGGGAGGATACGGAATGGGATCTAAAGACGGATTCAAATTATTATTTGACCTGGCAAATACGATCGGAGCCGAAGTAGGTGCATCCAGAGCTGCCGTAGATGCAGGATTCTGTGAGCACGACCGCCAAATCGGGCAAACAGGAGTAACGGTCCGACCGAAACTGTACATCGCTTGCGGCATTTCAGGACAAATCCAGCATATTGCAGGGATGCAGGATGCTTCGATAATCATTGCAATTAACAACGATCCTAATGCACCTATCAATACCATCGCTGATTATGTGATCATAGGTGATGCGGAAAGTGTTATTCCTAAAATGATCAAGTATTATAAAAAGAACAGTAAATAATTCATGAAAATAGCTTATAATTTAACTGTTGCTGACTGGGTCAATTTTCAGGAATTCTATAGAAGAAAAAAAACACCTCTCATCGGTTGCCTGGAACCAATGATTTACGTTCTTACTGCATTAAATGTTGTCGTGGGAACCTGGCATTTTATTTCTTACGGTCCTAGTATTTATACCGCTATCTGCCTGATATGCATAGGTGTCCTATTATTTCTTATATATGCCCAAAGAAAATCAAAAAAAAATCTATATTCTGCAGGACAAGCTGTTGCAGATAAAAACCCGGATGCTTTCGGTTCTATGACTATTGACCTGGAGGAAAGCGGTCTTCATGTGGTTTCCCAGAATAACACAAAAGACCTATCCTGGGCAGATATTGATACTTACGATTCCAATAAAGATTATTTTTTCCTTTATTCGAAAAAAGGGTATGTCTATATCATCCCTACCAAAGATATTTCATCAGAAACAGAATTAAAAGCTATACTAGATCAATATTTATCAAAAGATTAAAACTCAAATTAACAAAATAATGGCTAATTATTATTCAGATAATCCTTCTTTGAGACATCATCTAAACCATCCTTTGATGAAAAAGATAGTGGAATTAAAAGAAAGGAATTACACCGATCGTGAAAAGTTTGATTATGCTCCTATAGATTTCGAAGATGCAATGGACAGTTACGATAAAGTAATGGAAATTACCGGCGAAATCTGTGGGGATATTATTGGTCCAAATGCTGAAGAAGTAGATGCTATTGGACCTAAAGTAGTTAACAATCGGGTGATTTATGCTCCCGGCACTTCAGAAAATCTGAAAGCAACTGTTCAGGCAGGTCTTATGGGCTTATCTATGCCTCGTCGCTACGGCGGTTTGAACTTCCCTATGGTAGCTTTCATTATGGCTTCGGATATTGCTGCGAGGGCGGATGCCGGATTCTGTAATTTATGGGCATTGCAAGATTGCGCCGAAACATTGTATGAATTCGGTAACGAAGAACAAAGACAACAATTTATTCCGCGTGTATGTAACGGAGAAACAATGTCTATGGACCTTACAGAGCCGGATGCCGGTTCGGACCTTCAATCTGTAATGCTGAAAGCAACCTATGACGAAAAAGAAGATTGCTGGAGACTGAACGGAGTAAAACGCTTTATTACCAACGGAGACGCAGATATTCATCTTGTATTGGCCCGCTCTGAAGAAGGAACAAGGGACGGACGCGGATTGTCTATGTTCATCTATGATAAAAACGACGGCGGAGTAGATGTACGCCGTATCGAGAATAAAATGGGTATCAAAGGATCACCTACCTGTGAATTGACCTATAAAAATGCAAAAGCACAACTTTGCGGCCAACGCAAATTAGGATTGATCCGTTATGTGATGTCTTTGATGAACGGTGCACGACTGGGTATTATGGCACAAGCCACAGGTCTTTCGGAAGCGGCTTACCGTGAAGCATTAGCCTACGCTAAAGAAAGGAAGCAATTCGGAAAAGCAATTATTGAATTTCCCGCCGTTTATGAAATGGTGGCTAATATCAAAGCTAAACTGGATGCTTCCCGTACTATTCTCTATGAAACAGCCCGTTTTGTAGATATGTACAAAACATGGGAAGATATTGAAAAAGAACGTAAGTTAGAACCCGAAGAAAAAGCAGAATTAAAGAAATATAAGAAACTGGCTGATGCATATACTCCGCTGGGAAAAGCCATGACGACAGAATATGCCAATCAAACAACATACGATTGTATTCAGGTACACGGAGGTTCCGGTTTTATGAAAGATTATGCTTGTGAACGCTTATACAGGGATGCACGTATCACAAATATTTACGAAGGAACAACCCAACTTCAGGTGGTTGCTGCTATCCGCCACGTACTGACCGGAACTTACCTGAGTCAAATGAAAGAATATCAGGAAGAACAGGTCAATCCTGAACTGGCAGCATTGAAATCAAGATTGGGAGAAATGGTTGAAATCTATGAACAACTTGTTCCTAAAGTTGCGGACACCAAAGATAATGAATACATTGATTTTCAGGCCCGCCGACTGGTGGAATGTGCCGGACATATTGTATTGGGTTATCTTCTTTTACAAGATGCTAACCGGAATCCGGAAGAATTCCGACGTTCTGCTGAAGTGTATATCAATTACGGAGAAGCCGAAGTAAAGAAAATTAATGACTTCATTAATAACTTCTGTATGGATGGAATAGGTTTCTATAAATCGTAAGAGAACAAAAAGATAGTATATTAATTACACATTTTAATCATAAATTATAAAGAAGGTGTCTCAAAAGGATGCCTTTTTTAATTTGGCTCTGTATATGCTTATTTCTTGTTCCCTCAGAGGGTATGGTATGTACTAACCCTTCGATACATCCAAAAATTTTAATAAAAAAGGAAAAATATGAGAACAGCAAAACTAATTATTCTTTTCATACTTACAGGAATATTTTACACTTGTACTCCAAAAAGTAATCGCAGCGACCACCTGAGCCAAATATTAATAAATTTCGGAAATGAAGAGGAATTTTACAATATTGCTGAAGCTATTAACCCTGAATTTGAT
>JAJBTS010000396.1 GCA_020860885.1 Bacteroidales bacterium | reverse complement strand
GATAATTTAAGTAATCCTCAATAAATTCTTTCAAATATTTTATTAAAATTTCCACTAGTCTGGCAGTAAATTTCCAGACTGAGAAAAAATATTTTCTGAGTCTGAAAATAAATTTATAGACTGGGAAAATAAATTTTCAGACTTACGGAAATTCAATTAATAAGAATGTAAAAAGATACCATCAACGGCTAATTGAATAGCCAGATAAACTCCTATAGCAGAATATAAAACTTTGAGGTGGCTCTTCTTCCACAGATGTTTAGCCAGTATGCCAATGGAAAAAAATAATACTCCGATCAGAAGGAAATGGTATATACGGGTATGCAAGACCGGTAAATTGTGGATTGCCGGAATAAAGGCTGCACCAATCCAGAAAAATATCAATCCGATGCCTCCCAATCCAATAATAAGAGCAAATGTCCGGTTTGTTCTAACCTGATATTCCGTAAGGTAGAGAATATACTTTGCCATAAAAATAGCAATGAAAGGATAGACTATGATCAGATTGATCTGCGAACGATACATGGGAAAGCAGTAAAAAATTAATATTACCAATATCGTTATAAGGGAAAAGAGGTTAATCTTTTCCATTTCCTTTATCCTTTTCCATAATGTTTTCTTACCTATGTAAGAGTATTTCAATCCGAAAAGAGACATTACCATCAGAATTGTCCAGGGTAAAAAACCGATTAAGATAGAGAAAGAATAGGCAAACAAAAGATTGTTCTCATTATCAAGAATCAAATTGTTCCCATTTAACTGAGAGTGAACAACAATGTACCAAACTAAGGGGAGAATGACTCCTCCCAGAAGAACCGGTAACATTTTAATAAGTACCTTATTCCATTTATATTGTAGGACTAACAAATAAATAGAAAAAATAACTACGGGTAGAAAAACTCCGGCTAAGCCTTTTGTTAATCCTGCTAAACCTAACATTAGGGTTGCAGTTATTGGAAACCCTTTAAGAGCCTTTCTCTCTTCCCACCGAAACAAACGCTGAAGACCTAAAACGACAAAAAATGCAAAGCACATATCCGGAGAGGAAATCATACTACTCCTATGCAGTGTATAACTTGTGATGAGTATAAGAGCAGAAAGAAATGCATCCTGAAAACGGACGTTTTTTCCAAAAAAAACGAAAGAAAAACAAACCATACAAATAAATGCCAGAGTAGAAGGAAGCCGGGCTGTGAGAGGCGTTACTTCTCCGCCAGGCAAAGAAAAAACAGCAATTACCCAGGGAACCAGAGGCGATTTGTATACATTTCCTTCATTATCTGCTTTAGGCAACAACCAATTATTTCCTTCTAATAGAGATGTAGCGGCATGTACCTCTTCTAATTCATAGGAAGCCAGACTGCCCCTGCCAGTCCAAAGAAGAATACTTATCAGACAAATGGCTATTAATAATAGCATAGGCCTTTCCAGATAGAAATATTGTAATGTAGGCGGACGCATGTTTCAGTGAACAGTTTTCAGTAAACAGTAAACAGATATAGACTGCTTACTGCTCACTGTTTGTATTATTTGTATTCGTCCCAACTCTTTATCGGGATATTTTTCATGTCAATTTCGCAAAATGCATGAATAAATGCAGATGCTAAACGAGAGTTTGTGAAAAGAGGAATGTTAAAATCGATAGCGCCTCTTCGTATTTTGTAACCATTGGAAAGTTCTCCCTGAGTTAAATTCTTAGGTATATTTACTACCAGGTCGATTTGTTTTTCACGAATCATTTCCAGTGCATTAGGCGTTCCATTTTCACTGGGCTGATAGACCATAATAGACGGTATGCCGTTGTCACTTAAAAATTTATGGGTACCTCCTGTTGCATAAATAGCGTATCCTTTTTCCTGAAGCATGCGGCAAGAATCTAATAAATCGACCTTAGATTTCATAGGTCCGCTGGATATTAAAACATTCTTCTTTGGAATTCGCATTCCTACCGATAACATAGATTTCAAAACAGCCTCGTAGTAATCATCTCCTATACAACCCACTTCCCCAGTTGAGGCCATATCCACTCCCAATACCGGATCTGCTTTTTGTAAACGTGAGAAAGAGAACTGTGAAGCTTTGATACCTACATAATCCAGATCGAATTCATTTTTGTTCGGTTTCTCTACTTCTTCCTGAAGCATCACACGTGTAGCCAGTTCAATGAAATTCAATTTAAGAACTTTCGATACAAAAGGAAAACTCCTGGAAGCCCGTAAATTACACTCAATAACCTTAATGTCATTGTCTTTAGCCAGAAATTGGATATTAAACGGTCCCGTAATCTGCAAGGCTTCGGCTATTTGCCGGGTGATACGTTTAACCCTTCGTACCGTTTCAATGTACAGTTTCTGAGGAGGAAACTGTATGGTTGCATCTCCGGAATGTACTCCTGCAAATTCTATGTGTTCGGATATTGCGTATGTAACTATATCTCCTTTATTTGCAACTGCGTCGATTTCGATCTCTTTCGCATCCTGGATAAATTCACTTACCACTACCGGATGTTTTTGAGATACGTTCGCTGCTAATTTCAGGAATGTTTCCAGTTCTTCCTGGTTAGAACATACGTTCATAGCGGCTCCTGATAATACGTACGATGGACGGACCAGCACCGGAAATCCGACTTCATCCACAAATGTATTAATATCCGAGAGAGAACTTAACTCTTTCCATTTTGGCTGATCAATTTCCAGACGATCCAACATAGAAGAGAACTTATGCCGGTCTTCCGCATTATCTATGCTCGATGCAGTAGTTCCTAAAATAGGAACTCCGGCTTTATCCAAAGAGAGAGCTAAGTTATTAGGAATTTGTCCTCCGGTAGATAGAACCACTCCATGAGGATTTTCCAGTTCCATAATATCCATAACCCTTTCGTAGGTTAATTCATCGAAATAGAGCCGGTCACACATATCATAATCTGTAGAGACAGTTTCCGGGTTATAATTGATCATAACTCCACGCCATCCCCGGTTCCGTATCGTTTCCAGAGCATTTACGGAACACCAGTCAAATTCAACACTGCTACCAATCCGGTAAGCACCAGAGCCTAATACTACAACCGACTTATGATCACCGAAATAATTAACATCATTCTCCGTGCCATTGTATGTGAGATACAGATAATTGGTCTGAGCAGGATATTCGGCTGCCAATGTATCGATTTGTTTTACCACTGGAACTATTCCCAGGCTTTTCCTGTAATCTCTTAGTTCCGGTTTCTTATCTGTAGCTATATCTGAATTTTTGTACAAGAGTTTGCTGATCTGAAAATCAGAAAAACCTTTTTGTTTGGCTATCTTTAGAAGATCTTCCGGAAGCTCTTTAATTGTATTGTATTTCTCTATCTCTTTGGATGTTTTATAGATAAGCTGCAGTTTTTGCAAAAACCAAAGGTCGATTTTAGTCAGGTCGTGTATCTTTTCAATCGAATATCCGGTTTCAAAAGCTTGTGCAATAATGAAAATACGTTTATCCGTAGGTTCAGACAAAGCTTTATCAATATCTTCTACTTCCAGGTCTTTATTGGCAACAAACCCATGCATCCCCTGAGCAATCATACGAAGTCCTTTCTGAATTACTTCTTCAAAGCTTCGACCGATGGACATCACTTCTCCCACGCTTTTCATGCTGGAGCCTATTTCATGAGATACTCCATGAAATTTCCCTAAATCCCAGCGGGGGATTTTACATACGATATAGTCCAAAGCCGGTTCAAAAAATGCAGGAGTTGTTTTTGTTACGGAGTTTTTCAAATCCTGTAATCCGTAACCCAGTCCTAACTTGGCAGCGATAAACGCAAGAGGGTATCCGGTTGCTTTCGACGCTAAAGCTGACGATCGGCTTAAACGGGCATTGACTTCTATTACACGATAATCTTCAGAAACGGTATCGAAAGCGTATTGTACATTACATTCTCCTACAATTCCGATATGACGTATAATACGAATGGCTAATTCCCTGAGTTTATGGTATTCCTGATTGGTCAGTGTTTGTGATGGAGCTACTACGATACTTTCCCCGGTATGTATCCCGAGAGGATCGAAATTTTCCATATTACATACCGTAATACAGTTATCGTATTTATCGCGTACTACTTCATATTCAATCTCTTTCCATCCTTTCAGTGATTTTTCAATCAATAATTGATTGGAATAATTGAAGGCTTTCTCTGCCAAAGCCTGAAGCTCTTCCGGATTATTACAAAATCCGCTGCCTAATCCTCCCAAAGCGTAAGCGGCCCTTACAATAATAGGATATCCTAAATCAGATGCAGCTTTATGTGCATCTTGGATAGATTCTACCGCAATGCTCTTAATAGATTTAACATCAATCTGATCTAATTTCTTAACGAAAAGCTCTCTGTCTTCCGTATCTATAATGGCTTGTACCGGAGTTCCCAATACTTCTACATTGTATTTTTCAAATACTCCGGATAAATAAAGTTCTACTCCACAGTTCAAAGCTGTCTGTCCTCCAAACGAGAGAAGAATACCATCGGGTTTTTCTTTTTCGATCACTTTTTCTACAAAGAAAGGAGTAACCGGTAAGAAGTAAATTTTATCCGCTACACCTTCAGATGTTTGGACAGTCGCTATATTAGGGTTGATTAAAACCGTATAAATACCTTCCTCTTTCAGCGCTTTTAAGGCCTGAGATCCGGAGTAATCAAACTCACCAGCTTCGCCTATTTTCAATGCCCCCGAACCAAGTAAAAGAACTTTTTTCGGTCGTTTAACTTCCGAAGAATGAATTTGCTCTCCTGCCATATCCTCTATCAAGAAAGGATTCGCATTAACAGGGCTTGCATTCGTTTCTACGTTCTGCATATTAGCAACAAACATATCAAAAAGAAATCCTGTATCGGTAGGCCCGGATGCAGCTTCCGGATGGAACTGGGCGGAAAACCAAGGTTTATTTTTATGGCGTATCCCTTCATTCGACCCATCGTTCATATTGGTAAATAAAACTTCCCAGTCTTCTCCCAAAGCAGAAGGGTCGACCACGTAACCGTGATTTTGAGAAGTGATATAGCATTTAGTAGAATTCGCCAGTTGAACAGGCTGGTTGTGACTTCTATGTCCGTATTTCAGTTTATAGGTAGTTGCTCCTGCTGCTTTAGCCAAAAGTTGATTACCCATACATATTCCCATGATGGGTTTACCCTTTTCCATGGCTTTCTGAATATTCCTTACTGTAATATCGCAATGGTCCGGGTCTCCGGGGCCATTGGATAAAAACAACCCATCGTACTCCAAAGTATTGAAATCATAATCCCAGGGAACACGGATAATATTTACATCGTGTTTCAGTAAGCAGCGAACAATATTATGTTTTACTCCACAATCTACAAGAACCACTGTTTTCGATCCATGACCGTATTTCAATACTTCAGGAGTACTGACCTTAGCTACCAGATTTTCTTCCGATATATCAATAAAGTCAATTTCATCGTGAGACTCAAATACGATCTTACCTTTCATAGATCCGCTTTCCCTGAGCAGTTTAGTCAGTGCGCGGGTATCTACTCCGTAAATTCCCGGGACCTTATGTTCTTTCAACCAGTCACCTAAACTTTTGCAGGCATTCCAATGACTGTATTCGTGAGAATATTCGGAAATAATGAGACCGCTTACCTGAATTTTTTCAGATTCGTAGAACTGGGAAAGTCCGTTTATGATTTTATCTTCCGGAACACCGTAATTACCAACGAGCGGATAAGTAACTGTAAGAATTTGTCCTGAATAAGACGGATCTGTAAGGCTTTCAGGATAACCTACCATCGCAGTATTGAAAACAACTTCTCCGGCTGCAGGAGCTTCGTAACCAAAAGAATAGCCACTAAAGACCGAGCCGTTTTCCAATACCAAAGCAATCTTTTTGTCCATATGTAG
>JAJBTS010000256.1 GCA_020860885.1 Bacteroidales bacterium | reverse complement strand
GTATTTTTATGTTATCATTTGCCCATATGAATGCACAGGAACAGAATCAGCAAGAAATTAAAATGTTTCAACCCATCGAAACTTTAACCACTCAGTTGGGATTAAGTGCAGATCAGGCAGCAAAACTTCAGGCTATAGACAATGAATATGCATCCAAATACGTAAATGCTGCTATTACTGATCGTGAAAAAGTTTTAAATGAAAGACATCAGGCATATAGAAAAGTTTTAACTACGGCTCAATACAACCAATATGCTGTAGATAATAATTTGAATACCGTTGATCTTAAAGAAGATGCCCAGCAGGTAGGTTCAGATATAAAACGAACAAGTGAGAATGTTAAAGATCAGGCAGTACAAAGCGGTAGGGGAGTTCAGGAGAGAGTGAAAGATGCTGGAGAAGATATCGGCTCATCCGTAAAAAAAGATGCCCAAAATGTAAGAAGGGATGTAAGGCAGGAAACTTCAACCATGAAGAGAGATGCAAATGAAAAAGGGAATGATATCAAAAAAGATGCAAAAGAAGCAAAGAAAGATACGGAAAAAAAGTAAATAGAGTTAAGGATCAAGCAGAAGGAACCTGGAATGATCTGAAGGATGATACAAAGAAACAGGTTAAAAAAGTAAAAGAAGATTTCGAATAATCCATTTATCCAATTAATATAAATACATGTGTATAAGTGGAAAGAGGCTAAAATCGTGAGAATTTAGCCTCTTTTTTAATTATAACAAAAATGAAAAATTAGTAACCACGAATTGCTTTAATTCCTGGTTATTCTTTTCCTTCTATAAATTCGAGTAATGCTCCTCCTCCTGTAGATACATAGGACATTTTATCTGCAATACCGAATTTATTAACACAAGCCACCGAATCACCTCCTCCGACTAATGAAAAGGCACCGTTTTCTGTAGCTTTTACAATTGCCATACCTACTGCTTTTGAACCACCAGCAAAATTATCGAATTCAAAAACTCCTGTTGGACCGTTCCAAAGAATTGTTTTTGATTTTTCAATCACTTCAGCAAATTTCTTTTCTGTTTCAGGACCGATATCTAAACCTTCCCATCCGTCAGGAATTTCGCCGACAGGTACAATCTGAGTATTAGCATCATTGCTGAAACTATCTGCTATTTTAGCATCATCTGCCAATACCAGATTAATATTATTATCTTTTGCCTTTTGAATAAGACTCAGAGCCAGATCCAGTTTATCATCTTCGCAAATAGAATCTCCAATCTTACCGCCTAAAGCTTTAGTGAAAGTATAAGTCATACCTCCGCCAATGATAAGATTATCTACTTTTGTGAGAAGATTTTCAATAATATCTATTTTAGAAGAAACTTTAGAACCTCCCATGATTGCCGTAAAAGGACGAGCTGTATTTTTCATTACTTTTTCTACAGCATCAATTTCCTTTTGCATCAAATAACCGAATAATTTATGATCTGTGTCAAAAAAATCAGCTATAATAGCAGTAGATGCATGAGCGCGGTGAGCGGTACCAAAAGCATCATTCACATACACCGAAGCATAAGATGCAAGCTGTTTTGCCGTTTCTTTTTGATTGGCTTTTTCAGCTTTCTTGGCAGCTGCTTTTTCTTCATCTGTGGCTTCTTCTTTCAGCCCCCGGGGTTTACCTTCTTCAGCGGCATAAAAACGAAGATTTTCTAATAATAAAGCTTGTCCTGGTTGAAGAGCAGCCGATTTCTCTACAGCTTCCTGTCCCAGACAATCATTGGCAAATTCTACTTTTACACCTAATAATTCAGAAACACGAGGTAAAATATGTTGTAAGGAGAATTTACCATCGACACCTTTCGGGCGGCCTAAATGAGAACCAATAATTACACTACCTCCATCTGCAAGAATCTTTTTTAAAGTAGGAATTGCAGCCCGGATACGTGTATCGTCTGTAATAGTAAAATTCTCATCCAGAGGTACATTAAAATCTACCCGTACAAATGCTTTTTGCCCGGCAAAGTTAAAGTTGTCCATTGTTTGCATAATTGTCAATCTATTTTATTTAATAAATTAATGTTGTTTTTCAAATTCTTGCATACAAGCCACCAAAGCTTCTACAGCTTCTTTAGGAAGAGCATTGTACGTAGAAGCACGGAAACCACCCACAGAGCGGTGACCTTTAATTCCGACCATACCTTTTTCAGTAGCAAATTTATAGAAATCTCCTTCCAGATCTTTATATTCATCATTCATTACAAAACAGATGTTCATTAACGACCGGTCTTCCTGAGCAGCAGTTCCTTTAAATAACTTGTTACGGTCAATCTCAGCATATAGAAGTGCTGCCTTTTCTTTATTCATTTTGTACATTACTTCAACACCTCCTAATGCTTTTAACCATTTGAGTGTCTGCAATGCTGCATAAATAGGAACAACGGGAGGAGTGTTGAACATAGAACCATCCTTGATATGTGTTCTGTAATCTAACATAGTTGGAATGGTACGGCTTACTTTTCCTAATATATCATCTTTTACAATAACAAAGGTTACCCCTGCCGGAGCCAGGTTCTTTTGTGCACCACCATAAATCAAACCATATTTGGAAACATCTACCGGGCGTGAGAAGATATCCGAAGACATATCAGCTACCAGCGTAACCGGAGAATCCATATCTTCATGAATCTCTGTTCCGAAGATGGTATTATTAGTGGTTATGTGAAAATAATCTGCATCGGCTGGAATAGTATAACCTTTAGGTATGTAAGAATAGTTAGCATCTTTTGAGGATGCCACTTCAATAGCTTCTCCAAATAATTTGGCTTCTTTTAATGCTTTATTAGCCCAGGTTCCTGTATTTAAATAAGCAGCTTTTTTCTCTAATAAATTATAGGGGACCATACAGAATTCTAAACTGGCTCCCCCTCCTAAAAATAAAACTGAATAACCTTCAGGAATATTCAGTAATTCTTTAAATAAAGCTTCTGCCTCATCTATTACGGCTTGAAATTCTTTTGAACGGTGGCTTACCTCCATTAGAGACAATCCGGTGCCGGAAAAATTTTGAATAGCTTTGATTGTATTGTCTATTGTTTCCTGTGGTAGGATAGACGGACCTGCATTAAAATTGTACTTTTTCATACCTATTATTCTAAAATTGATAATTATTATTTTTACAGGTACGAAGTTACTGTTTTTTCTTCTATTTTATTTATTTTCCCAAAAGATTTTGAAGTATTTTATATCCTCTACCTGCTAAAAGATCTTGGAAAAATACAATTTGGTTTTTATTTTTTCCAAAGATTTTTCATCTGTTCCTGTATCTTTAATTCCTGAGGATTGTTTTGTGCAAACCAGAATTTTTTATCAAGTATTTCTTCCGGGAGAAAATCCTGTTTTACAAAGTTTCCTTCAAAAGCATGCGCATATTTGTAATCTTTTCCATAATTCATTTCTTTCATTAATTTGGTAGGAGCGTTACGTAAATGGAGAGGAACAGGAAGGTTGCCTGAATTTTCAACTTCTCTCATTGCGTTGTTAATCGCTTCGTAAGCTGAATTACTTTTAGGACTGGTAGCCAAATAGACGGTTGTTTCCGCCAGAATGATACGGCCTTCGGGCCACCCTATTTTTGTTAAAGCATCAAAACAGGCATTAGCGAGTAGTAATGCATTGGGATTGGCTAAACCAATATCTTCGGCTGCCGAAATAACCAGACGACGTGCAATAAATTTGGGATCTTCTCCTCCGGCTACCATCCGGGCCAGCCAATAAATAGCTCCATCAGGATCACTCCCGCGTATAGACTTGATAAAAGCGGAAATAATATCGTAATGCATTTCTCCTCCCTTATCATAAGCCACTGGGTTTTCCTGCAACCGGTCAATAACCATCGCATCTGTTATAACAATTTCGTCATTTTCATCAGCACCTATTACCAGTTCCAGTATATTCAATAATTTACGGGCATCTCCTCCTGCAAAGCGCAGTAAAGCGGCTGTCTCTTCTACTTTTATACTTTTGTTTTTGAATTCAGTATCTTCCGTTAGTACTTTTTTTATTAAGGACAAAAGGTCATCATCTTCCAGACTTTTTAAAACGTATACCTGACATCGGGATAGGAGAGGCCTTATTACTTCAAAAGAGGGATTTTCGGTGGTGGCTCCTATTAATGTAATTGTACCATCTTCCACTGCAGCCAATAAAGAATCTTGTTGAGATTTACTAAAACGATGAATCTCATCGATAAACAGGATAGGACGTACACTATTAAAAAAACGTGAACTTTTTACCTTTTCTATAATTTCCCTGACATCTTTTACACCTGAATTAACGGCACTTAAAGTATAAAAAGGAATATCCAACTGTTTGGATATAATTTTTGCCAATGTTGTTTTACCAACCCCCGGGGGCCCCAGAGGATAAAAGAGGGGATATGCCCCGAATCTATCATTTTCCGGAGAATGCTTCCCGGACCTACTAGTTGCTTTTGCCCTACATAATCATCTAAGGATTGAGGACGCATGCGTTCTGCTAACGGACGATTCATTATTTTACAAATTATCAAAAAGATTGGCTACTGCACCGATCATTGCCATATTTTCGGTTTCTTTTTCTACCAGGATTTGGTATTCCGGTTCTGCAAACTTCGTTTTTAAAAAGGCGAAAAATTTATCATAAGCCCCGCTGACACCACCTCCCAGAATAATTGTATTGATCTGTTTCTCTGTAACTATAGGCTCCAGGAAATCAGCCAGATTTTTTCCAAATTCATGAAGAACCTGTTTGCAATGAGGATTGACCTCATAATTCTCATTCAAATATTTAACTCCCTCTATTTCTTCCCAGGCTAACTCTTTGTATCTTTGAATACAAAAATTAGTTGAAATATAATCTTCTGCTTTCTTATCCCGGAAAGGACTTTCCCAGAGATTGGCATCTGTCGCTTTTTCATCTATGTAAAAGGCAGACCCTAATCCGGAACCCAAAGTAATACCAATAGCAGAATCTATTTTTTTGTTGTTTTTATTCTTATTATTATTTGCCACCTTTCCTTTTAGGAAACTTTCAGCATCGTTTATAAAATAAAATTTCTCTGCGCGGAAATCGGTGCGTATACTCAATTCTTTACTTATATTAAGTCCATATAGTTTTTTAAATTTATGGACCATATGGCTTATACCTACTTCATAAACAAACGGTCCGGGAATAGCGATTCCGACTCCTGCTACCTCTTCTTTATGAATATTGCTTTTTTCTACTATATTATTGATAAGAGACGACCATGCAGATAGTATTGTCTCTGCATTTTCTTTTTCACTTATTCTGATTATTTCAGCAGAACCTTCTACTACAGAATAACTATTTGCTTCTATCAGAGAACCGGATACATGGGATCCTCCCACATCCAAACCAATTCCATACATTTTTTTATCGGAGCTTTTCATAAATCATAGTTTATTGTTCCTACAAATATAGCAATAATCCTTTGGAATAAACCACAATATCCATGTCATATATAAAGAAAGTCCCAATTAAAAACCGGGACTTTCTATTGTTTAAAAGGATACAATACGGGATAATTCTTTTAATCCTTATCTTCCATCATATTATCGATACTTTCCTTACGATAATCTGCTGATTTTTCAATCCTTTCTTTTGTTTCATCGTAGTCAGCTTCAATATTTTTTTCTACTACTTTTGTTGCCGCTTTTGCTGTATCTATTTTTTCTTTTTTTGCAGGATCGTTCGTGTCTTCCATTTCATCTTTAAAAGCTTCGAAGCTTCTTTGTGCTTCATCTTTAAGCTCCTTCATACTATCTTTCAACGCATCTTTCTGATCTTTGACTTCCTGATCAATTTCTTTTTTACGTTCTTTAGCTGCATCTTCCAGTTCTTGTTGAACCTGTTCCAGATTACTGGGAATCTGAATTTTCGGATCTTTACTATTTTCCATAC
>JAJBTS010000408.1 GCA_020860885.1 Bacteroidales bacterium | reverse complement strand
TACCTATTTAGTTATTAAACAACTCTTTCATCTTCTTATATAAAGCATTACCATATAATTCCTTAGAGATAATTATACCTTCAGGATCAATCAAATAATTCTTGGGAACCCCATGTACTTTGTATTCTTTTAATACTTCACTTTCCCACTCTTTCAGATCGGATATATTTATCCAATTCATTTTATTTTCATTCACAACTTGTATCCATTCTGCTGTTCCATCTTTTTTTTCCAAAGCAAAACTGATAATTTCCAATCCTTTGTCTTTATAAAGCTTATAAGTTTTCTGTAATTGGGGAACTTCTCCCAGACAATGATTACAGGTAGGAGACCAGAATACCAAAAAAACAAATTTTCCTCTGAAATCTGAAAGGGATACGGAATTCCCTTTTGTATCATTAGCTGTAAAATCAGGAGCCAGAGTTCCTTCGTTCAGGGTTTTATAAGCCCGGATGCTAGTTTCCAGCTTTTTCCCCGGAGGTGACTGGCGTACCCGTTCAGATAAAGAATTAAATACAGGTTCTACATTCGGATCATTGGGATAGGTATTCAGTTGAGATTGCAACATATACACACTTAAAATTTCATCCCTGTGATTCAATATAAAAGTCAGGCCTGCATTGTTGTAGTCTGATTGAACTTTTTCAAATTCAAGGTCTAAAGAATCAATAAATACCTGATTATTCTGCTGTTCCGCTGTAGCATTCCGGAATGTCTGCTGAATATGATCGGCTCTTTCCTGTATAGAAGAAAGGGAGCGGTGGAAGTCCTGGTTCAGATTATCTGTTTTAGAACCCTGAACGCTTGCATTTCCTAACTCAGCCAGCGAATTCACATGAATTTCTCCTGCTTCAAGATAGAAACTTAAGGCATCTTCCTGGGTTACTTTATTACGATCGCCCTCTTTAGCCAGATACAAATGAACCAGAAAAGGATATTCTGTTTTTCCTTCAAAACGAAAATATCCATTTTTCATTACTGTGGAATCTTCTATAATCCGTTCATTCAGAGTCCGGTATACCAGAAAAATCTTTGCCGGATCATTATACTGTCCTATTTTACCTTCAATAACATATGGCTTAGATTCTTCTGCAAAAAGTACAATTGGCAGAAACACAAAAAAAATACTTAAAAATAAACGCATAATTTTTTCTGTAATATTACTAAAAAACTGACCGAAATTAATTCCGGCCAGTTTTTTTTATAAGAATTATAACTCTAAGTTATTTGACCCACCATTGAATAACACGGCCTTCTCCTTCATTAAAACTATGAGGATATTTTCGGGTATATTCGCAGGAGCCATCGGCATTACCAAAATCATCTATCTGATCGGCACTACTGTTAACAGGAACACATTTACCAATATGATGATTAATATCAGCTTCATTAATGGCACCATATACGTTATTAAAATAATAAGGACGTACTTTCATTGGATATTTAGATCCATCCGGCTTACTTACTTCCGTTATTAATTCGCTGGAAGCGGAAGTACCTCCCGGCATTCTTCCAAATCCAGAATCCCAGTGATTACCATAATCATTAACTCCATAGTAAAAAGCAGAAATATCTGCTGTCCGAGAATTTGGCCCATAAACAACTGTAGTAGGACTTTGCGTATTATTCTGCGTAAATTCTAAATTAAATATTTTACCCGCTGAAGGAACTTTATTGCCTGCAGAATAAGAATATAATCCCGTTGCTGTCAATAAATCATAAGTAGAACTTACAGGCCTCATAATAACAAAATTCTCATTACCCCAATAGTCGTTCACATTTTTAGGATCATAAGCAATCCTAACTTTATATTCGGAAGGATCTGATGAATTCTGCTTCACATTTGTCATTGTAGCATTCGATAAACGATAATTATAATAATTAATGTCTGCATTTTCGTCTGTAGCCACATTAAATGGATTATTTGCTTTCAGATAAAATTTTGGATCAGAAGTTTTATACATAGACATTCCGTTCGTACCGGAATTAACATATCTATCTCTCAAAGTTTTTTCCGAAAACGACCACACCAATGTCCAACCGCCATTCGTCATATCACAGAAAGTTTTAACAGGAGCTTCATTACTTGCACTGGTTTTAATCCAGTATTCACCGTCTGTTTCCACACCCGCCTCATATATTTCATAACAGTTTTTCGCCGGAGAGATAAATTCACCTAACTTAGTTATAACTTCCAGATTAAACGGACATTGAGCTCCTTGAATTGTATACGAATATATACCTGTTTTGTCCGGGGTTCCGTACGCATACAATCTTACAGTAGCAGGCGAATCCTCTGAGCTTAACTCAATATCATCCGAACGGAAAATCAAACCATTTTGCTGATTGGTTTCTATCACCGCTTTTCCGGATGCTATTACATTCACAGAAATATCAACATAATGTGTTGTAACCTCTACAGGTTGTTTAGCCACATACTCACCAACAGGAGTACCTGCCAAACTATTGGAACACACCACCTCATAGCCCAAAGATCCGGCAGCAACAGGAATAACCGGCAAAGGGTAAGGTAAGGAAGCAGTGACATTTTCACCATTCAGAAAAACCAGAGCTTCATCGCCGGGATCCGCCTTTCTTGCAGGAATACCCTGTCCGGGTAAATCCAAAGTATATAATCCGGGTTCCGTAAAAGTACCTGACTGTTCAAAGGTGTATCCATTGTCCGTATCAATTCTTACCTTATAAGGACCTGGCACATTCACCCTTATTTGCACTCTGTAAAAATTATCTGATGTAAGAGGAACATACGCCGTATAAGCTCCTTCCGTAGCAGGGAATGGACCACATCCGGAACTACAAGGTTCTACAGACATAGAAGAGGGAGTTTCTTCTCTACACAGACTTACCCACTTTTGTGCTCCTCCTTCGTAATAATTCACACATTTTGTAGTAAGGTTATATACTGTTAAACCATCAGGTGCTCCGACCGGATCAGTCTGCGTTAATGTATAGATCTCCTGATTGGTTAATCGGGGCATTAAAAATCCTTTATTATCAGAGTTTACTGCAAATTTTGCATAGAGATCCAGATCGGCTGTTCCTACCGCTACTCCACCCGTTTGATAGATGTTGTCCGTATTGGAAGTTGCACCTTCTCTCGTGTTTATATTATTCCACGAAGCTATTTTAGTATCGGTAATCATTACCCATTGGCTCCCATCGTTGAAATAGTATCCGGCTGGAATCGTACTACCCAAATTATATACTACCATTCCTGCTTTATGTTCTGTCATAGGAGTAGACTCATTAACATCTACTAAATCAATACGAGGTAGTAATAATCCCTTATTCCCACCACTATTCAATTCAAGTACTGCATCTTTATCAGCCTCTCCGTTTTCGCTTCCTATCAATACCTGAGAAAAAGCAGGAGAAACAGTCATTATTAAGCCACAGCACAAACACAATATCTTATATAATTTATTCATTTTTGATCCAATTACTATAATAGAATATCAAACTCTTTTACCTTATTTGAACAAAAGAGTCTGATATATTCCAAATTATTTTACAAACCACTGGACAACACGCCCTTCTCCTCCATTAAAAGAGTGAGGGAATCGACGGGTATATGCACATCGTGAAGTTGCATCCCCGTAATCATCCACCTGACTAGGCGTGGATCCAATATTGACACATTTACCTATATGATGCGTAATCTCATCTTCGTTAATAGCACCGAAGATATTATCAAAGTGATGAGGATTAACATTCATAGTATATTTACTACCATCTATTTTGGTAACTTCCGTCTGAAGGGTAGTATTTCTTAATCGGAAACCTGCGTCCCAATGATTCACATACGGAGTACGACCGTAATAAAATGCAGATGTCGCGCTTGTTGTGGTTAGTCCTCCATATACAACGGTATTTCCACTGGTTTGATTATAATCAAGATTGAATAATTTACCTGTAGCTTTAATATCCGTTCCCGACCATGTATAACTATTTCCGGCAGTAGATGCAATCAAATCATATCGGGTACTCTGCGGCTGAATATCCATAAAGTTTTCCAATGCCCAATAATCATTTATTTTTTTAGGATCATATGCAATCCTCACTTTATACAGCGAAGGAGTAGTAGGATCTTGTTTCACATTTTGCATGGTAGGTCCGGACAAACGGTAATTGAAATAATTAATTGTTCCACTTTCAGAAGTAACAATATTTAATGGTTTATTCGCACTCAGATATAGTCCGGAATTATACATAGACATTCCATTCGTTCCCGAGTTATAGTATGTTTCCTGCAATGTCTTCTCTGAGAACGACCAAACCAAAGTATAACCTCCATTAGTCATATCACAGAAAGTCTTAACAGCATCCCGGCTACCGTTACGAGCCTGAATCCAATATTCTCCATCAGGCTTGGTATTATCATCCAGATAGATTTCATAACAACTTTTTGCCGGCGTGCTGAACGAACCTATATCACTGGCTACCGTTATAGAAAAAGGAATACAAGCGTCACCTATTTTATAACTGAATGTTCCATTATTAGTAGGTATTCCCGAAGCATATAAACGTACTGTTTGTGGTGAATTTCCAGTTTTCATATCAATAGGATCCGAGCGGAAAGCTATTCCATTAGCATCTCCTTCGGGTAAAGCTTCTATAGTTGCAATACCATCCTGAGTAATATTAATATCAATATCCACGTAATGTTGGGCAGGATTAACCACCTGTCCTTTTTTATAAGAGCCTGGACCCAATACTAAACTATTGCAATCAAAGGAATATCTGGCAGAGGTTCCTGCTACCGGAATAACAGGTAATGAAGTATTTCCCGGACAACTTGGAGTAACTGTCATTCCATTAAATTGCAAATATGGAGTATCTCCCGGGGTAATAGATTCACGCACAGGAACTCCTTGCCCTTCCAGAGCAATAGTAGCTATTACGCCTGCTTGCGTAAAAACGCCTGACTTGCTAAAAGAATATCCGTTATCTGTAATCAAAAGAATATTATATGTTCCAGGCTGCGTAACCCTTACATTAATAGCATAAGTATTGGCTGAAGTTAAAGGAACTCCTACTTTATAACTTCCCGGATTAGTAGCAGGGTCAGGACTGATAGTACCTGAACAATCACTTAATTCAAAGGTAGCCGGATCCTGTGTTCCACACAAACTTACCCAGTCACCACCCGTTCCCGCTACTGCATTAAAATAATTGTAGCAATGCGTAGTCGTATTATAAATCATTAAGCCATCAGGGATTTCATTCTTGGGACTAATAGCGTCCCGCTCCTGAGTAGTGAGACGAGGCAAGAGAACACCTTTATCCGTAGAAACAACCGCAAACTGAGTTTTAGGTTCCAGGGAGGAAGCTCCGACGACAACTGCTCCGGACTGATAGATATCTTCCGTATTGGAAGTTGCAGCGTCTTTAGTTGCTATACTTCTCTATGAAGCAATATTGGTATCGGTAATCTGAATCCATTGAAATCCATCGTTGTAGTAATAACCGGCAGGAAGAGCATCAGAGCTTGTTTCATTTCCATTTTCATCTACATCATTTCCTACGTTATACAATACCATTCCAGCTTTGTGAGCAGAAAGAGGAGTAGGTTCCGTCAAACTGGTTAACTTAACCCTAGGTAATAACAATCCTAAATTATCATTACTTATCAACTCCAAAACCGCATCAACATCCGGATCAGAATCCGATCCGATAACTACCTGAGCATTTCCCCGAAACAGGGAGGCACTCACAATCAGACATAATAGAAGTAATAAACTTCTTCTTTTAAGTTTTAATTTCATAGAATTTCTAATAAAGTGTGTAAAAAGTATATTCTTAAATACTGTGTTCCAAGTTCTATTTCAATTAATAATAACAATAAATTTATTATTATTATCAAATTTTCTCAACTAAGCACAGTAGCAAAATTCATGCCAAGGAAAAAATAATTAATAGGCAAATAC
>JAJBTS010000247.1 GCA_020860885.1 Bacteroidales bacterium | reverse complement strand
GCAATACTTATATTGGGGTAGCTTTGAACTCTGCTATTGCTATTTAAGCATTATTTCAAATAATTATTTATTTCAAAAGTTTTCACAACGAGATCTGCTATCCGAGCATATCCTGCTTCATTCGGGTGCGTTTCCCATGTATTCTTCGGTTTAGGCTCTGGAAAATACTGATCTGCATTAAACATGGTAATTCCGGAATCCTTCCACAAATCAATAAGGGGCAATCCATACAGTTCCGCAATCTCCCGGGCCATCAACACCTGCTGATACCTGCGTTTCATCATAAAATCGTATGCATCATCTACCGATTCAAACAAATTAAAATTCATTCTTGGCTGGGGAGGAGTTAAAATATAAATTTTAACTCCTACGCATTTATTTAACAATGTTTCGATCAGACCTTTATAACAGGAATAGCTCGTTATTTCAGGATGATTACTTCCTGAGGGTTCTTCACCTCCAAAATACGGATTATCATTAATAGTTCCATTAGCTATACCCTCGTTGCCCGTATTCAGTATAGTGATGATATCCGGACTGTAATAATGAGCCATTTTACCACGGGTATATATTGAATTACCCTTATAAGAGGGCGATTCGGGATTTGTTTCTTTAGAGTTATAAAACGCTTTGATTGAAGTTCCTCCGAAACCCATCCTCGGATAACCATTTACTCCATACCGGGTTTCCTCCATACTCCAACTTAAAGAAAGACTATTTACAACGGAAGGCTGCCAGCCCAAGTGATCGGTCAAACTATCTCCGATAGTCACAAGTTTTCTTTTTTCAGAGGATCTTAATTCCTCTTCTTCTTCATCAGAGGAACACGAAACAAACAAACAGGAAATGAATAATACTAAAGAAATTTTTCTCAGGAATAAGTTCCCGGAATTCGAAAAAAAAGAGTTAGTTTTCATTGACATAATAATATAATTAAATAAAGAGTGTGCATAAATAAAACATATAATTACATTCGGAAGATAATTATAGTAGTAGGTAAATTGACCCAGAGTGTATAATCATATTCAATGTGTATTCAGAGTGTGTGAAAATCAGTATTTAAACTACAATACTTCTAATTTATTGCACAGATAATATAAATAAATTGTATGAATCCTCTAAACCCGATTAATTAAAATGTTGTGAATTTCTTCTGCTTAATATTACATACAGAATAACGGGAGCCCCGAGTAAAGGAGTTACGGCATTGAGGGGTAATAGAGTATTTCCGAAAGGAAGGATGGTTAATAAATTGCAAACCAACGCTACGGCAGATCCGGATAAAAGGGTTGTCGGAAGCAATAATTGCTGATTGGAAGTTCCTGAAAGCATCCGGGCAACATGGGGAACTGCTAAGCCTATGAAGCTGACCGGACCGCAAAATGCGGTAACTACCGCAGTGAGATACCCTGTAATAACCAATATAAATATTCTCGTTTGTTTGATATTGATCCCCAGATTGGAAGCGTAATTTTCGCCTAGTAATAAGATATTTAAAGGTTTAATCATTAACACGGAAGCAAACAAACCTATTAATAGGGCTACACTATAAAACATTATTTGGGTATAGGAAACATCGGAAAAACTACCCAAGCCCCACAACACGTAAGAGCGGATATTTTCCGAAGATGCCAGCGAATTCAGGATGGAGATACCGGAAGAAGCCAGATATCCGACCATCATACCAATGATCAATACCAAAACATTACTCCTCACCCGTGCTGAGAAATATAAAATCAGTAAAAGTACCGCCAAAGAACCTAAAAATGCAGCAAAAACAACCGAAAGATTAATCCCCCAGGAAAGTCCGGAACCCACACCGACTATTCCTCCCGAGTACAACATCACAATAGCGACACCGAGATTGGCTCCGCTACTGATGCCTAAAATACTTGGCCCCGCTAAGGGATTCTGAAATAAGGTTTGAAGCATGAGTCCGCTGACAGCCAGGGCAGCCCCGGCAAGTAAAGCGGTAACGGCTTGGGGCAACCGGGATTGGAGCACAATTACCGTCCACGAGGCACGCTCGACTTCTCTACCAAAAAGAATATCCATTACCGCCGAAGCAGGAATGGATACTGTGCCGAAAAAAAGGTTACATAAGAATAGGATAACTATGAAAATAGCAATACCATAACAGATATAACTTTTATTTTTCATTCATAATTTATCTCAACCGATCTAACGAACGGACCAGTTTCTCATCTTTTTTTATGGAACGAATAGCTAACAAGTCAAAGATAATAGCTATCAACGGAAATGAGATGGGTATTTTATATTCGACGGTAGTCATTGTATCCCGGATCGGTTCCCATATATCATAAGCGATTGTTGCAATTACAGCTACCAGAAGAACCAGAATCAGATAACACATTTTGGTTTGAAGATCCCTGTTCTTATATAAGAAAATGGTGATAACAGATAATAAGGCTACCAAGCCATTTTCAGCTGCAAAGACCAGATCAAAAGGGAAGGCGGATACAGATTCGAAATTCAGCTTTTCGGCTGTCGGCAAGAATATCAATAAGACAGACAATACAGCGATCAGCAAAAGCCAGATGGTCTGAATCCTCTGGATCATAGTTCGTCTAGTTTTTCTTTTGATGGGTTGCGATAGTATATTTCTCCGTCGACATATTCCTGAGCTGCAATAAGCGTAGGCTTAGGTAAACGTTCGAAGTAGCGTGAAATCTCTATTTGTTCCCTGTTTTCAAATATTTCATCCAGGCTATCGGAATACGAAGAAAATTCCTGCAGTTTTCTTTCCAGGTCATGCTTAATGTCTACAGATATTTCATTGGCTCTTTTTCCAATAATCCGTACTGTTTCGTATACATTACCGGTTTGTTCCGCAAGACTCATCATATCGCGGGTCACTGTGTTAGTGGGCGCAGTTGTCTTTTTATAATCCATAATTTTTATATAAGTCAGTTTTGTTATTTTAATTTAATTCACTTTGAACATTATTGTGTAATCTTTCGATTTCTTTCAGATACTTCCCTTGAGGAAACTCATTGCGATAGGTATAATATTCGTCTACCACATCCCTGTAGCGAAAATCTTTCTTTTCATCGACGCTCTTTACTGCCATTTCATATTTAGACAAGAAAACATAATACATGAATTCTTCTCTATATTGCGTATAAGGATAAGCCCTCATGGCATTCTGAGCGGTAATCACACAAGACAGGTAGTTTCCTCCCGGAAAAGAATAAAGGATATAATCTCCTAGGTTGTAGTATAGTCGTACAGCCAGCAGTTCTTTGAGAGCCAGTTTTTCCTGCAATTCGAACAGGGCCTGCTGAGCTTGTTCTTTTCTTTCACTCTGAGGGTAATATTCTATAAACTCCTGAAAATGCTGCATAGCCTTGTAAGTATCCGCCTGGTCAAACCGGGGATCCGGCGATTCCAGGTACAAACCGTAAGCCGCATAAAAACGGGCCAGTTCGGCAAATTCACCCCGTGGATAAGCGTTGTAATAGCTTTTGAAGTATTCGGATGCGGTATAATAATCTTTCATGGAATAATAAGACTGAGCCAGCATATATAAAGATTCTTCCCCGTAAGAAGAACCTCTCAGCATGGGTACAGCTTCTTCAAATAAAGATGCTGCCCTGTCAAACTTTCCTTCATGAAAATATCTTTTTGCGGCCTCGTACTTAACCATTACGTCGGTACTCTTCAAAATCTTGTTGTATTCACCGCAAGATGCAAGAATGACCAGTAATAAAGAAAAACATATAAATTTGAATCTCATATGAGTAAATTTGTGCACAAAAGTAGTTAATCCCTTTTAATTACAAAAACATTCGGTATGTAATTAAGGATTATTTAACAGTAAGCAGTGAACAGTCACCAGTGAACAGTGTCTAACTGGTGAGTGCTTACTGTTCACTGTTCACTGGTGACTGTTAAAGTTTGAATAGTTCGCTGGCTGCAAGAAGTTCCACTTTATTTTCAGAAAGAACTTCTACGGTAAGCTCAACATTATCCGGACGAACGATTACCAGAGCTTTTTCTCCCGTAGAGAAAGCATACATATATTCTACGAATACGCCTGCTTCGGTGATATAATTCATGATCTTTGCCAGTGATCCGGGCTTATTCGGACATTGCACGCATACAACATCCGTAGAACTAACAGCATAGCGATGCTGTTTTAAGATCTCTTTGGCTTTTTCCGGTTCCGATACGATCAGTCTCAAAATACCAAAATCGGAATTCTCGGCTACTGTAAAAGCAGTCATATTGATTTCCGCATCACCTAATATTTTAGCGACTTCAGTAAACCGCCCTTTTTTATTTTCTAAGAAAATAGATAATTGCTTTATTAACATAATTTAAATCATTAAAGTTGAAATCTAAATGGGAGAAAGTTAAAAGTCTGTTTAATCCGTATTTTCAACTCTCATTATTCACTTTCAACTAAGTTTACGTTTATCATTTACCCGTTTCGCTTTACCCTGACTACGTTCAATGCTTCTGGGTTCGACCAATTTAACATCAGGGGAAAGACCAATTACACTCTGTAACCGGTGTACGATATGCTTTCTCAAATCCAGCAACCGGGTCATTTCATCCGAATAGAACTCTTCTTTTACTTCTACCTGTATCTCAAAAGTATCCAGGTTATTTATTCTATCAACAACAATAAAGTAATGAGGTTCTAATTCGGGAATCTCACAAATAACCGATTCTACCTGTGACGGGAAGACATTCACTCCACGAATGATCAGCATATCGTCCGAACGTCCTAAAATACGGTTCATGCGCACAGAAGTCCTTCCGCATTCACATTTCTCATAGATGAGGCTCGTGAGATCACGCGTTCTGAAACGCAACAAAGGCATACCTTCTTTGGTAATCGTTGAGAAAACCAATTCGCCCATTTCTCCCGGAGGCATAGGCTCTCCTGTTTCCGGATCAATGATTTCCGGATAGAAATGGTCTTCACACAAATGAGTTCCATTCTGGCATTCACATTCATGCCCCACACCCGGGCCGATAATTTCCGTGAGTCCGTAAATGTCATAAGCTTTTATTCCTAATTTTGCTTCCAGTTCTTTACGCATTGCCTCGGTCCAGGGTTCTGCTCCGAAAGCTCCTACTTTCAGGCTGAATTCATCGCGTGAGATGTTAGAATCTCTCATTGCATCTGCGAGGTATAACGCATAAGAAGGGGTACAGGCCAGTCCAACAGCTCCAAAGTCACGCATCAGCATGATTTGTTTTTCCGTATTTCCACTCGACATAGGTATAACTGTGCCTCCTATCGTTTCAACCGCTCCATGAGCGCCTAAACCTCCGGTAAACAGGCCATATCCGTAAGAAACCTGTACAACATCTTGTTTCCCTAATCCATAAGCAGTAAAACACCGGGCTCCTACTTCATCCCAGATAGCTAAATCGCCACGGGTATAACCCACTACGATCGGTTTGCCTGTAGTACCGGAAGAAGCATGCAGACGAACAATCTCCGACATGGGAGTACTCAACAATCCGAATGGATAATAATCACGTAAGTCTTTCTTTGAAGTAAACGGCAGTTTTACAATATCATCGATCGATTGAATATCAGAAGGACTAACTCCTTTTTCCTGCATCCTTTTGCGATAAGGCTCGCAATTATGATATACTCTTTCTACTGTCTGTCTTAAGCGGATTCCCTGAAGTTTGCGCATGTCTTCACGATTCATGCACTCCATCGTTTCATTCCAAATCATTGCCTGCTATTATTAATTAATTTTATTGTTAAAAAGGATAATAATCTACAAAATAAATACAAATAATCTACAAAATGAAATGATTTACAAGAAAACCTCAACAGTAAGCAGTAAACAGTCATCAGTAAACAGTAAACATGACGAAATAATAAATACTAATAGCTAAGAGCATTCAGTAAAAGGGTAGTAAATGCTAAGAAGAAATACCAATCTCTTCCACTGTCTCTCGGTTTACTGGTTACTATGTCTTGTCCTGAAAAAAGTTGACAGATTTTTTGTATAAAATTATATATCTCAT
>JAJBTS010000251.1 GCA_020860885.1 Bacteroidales bacterium | reverse complement strand
ATGATATGACAGATAATGTTTTACCATAACGCTTTTCTTTTTAAAATAATTACGAGTGGAAAATAATTCCGGTCTTTTAATATAATATAATTTTGCTGCTGCTCTTTGTAATTTTTCAATTACGGAATTTACAAATACAAAGGATTTTTCATGCTGTCTGTCCCACTCTGGCAAAGATATTATTTCCAGTTTATCGCTATATTTATAAGCATAATGTTCTTTGTTGTCTGTAAGAAGTACGCAAACTTGATAGCCTTTTTGAATAAATTCACGGTTCAAAACATCTAACACTCTTTGCGCACCACCCGCACCCAAATCACGCAAAATAAATGCAATTTTCTTTTTGTTATCCATTATAATCTCCTATTATTTTGAACATTAAAGATTTCTGTTACCGTATAAATGTCACGCCTCTACAATCACTCGCTGTATACTTCTTCAGTTAAAACTACTTTAAAAAATAAAGTCCTTTTCATTTCAATCTAAATTATCCCTATAGAAAATTCTGTGTTAATCATGTTGCAAAAAGCCTGGTAATAGTTTTCAAAGGAATACTTTTCAGCTATAATCTTATAAGCAGCACGTCCATGCTTTTCAACAATATTATTGTTAACATATCTTTCAATCTGTTCTGCCAGAGACTGGGCAACTCCTGCCTCGAATACAAATCCACCCGTTCCGGGATCTATATATGTTGCTGTTCCATTATGGTCAGTACTTATTACAGCCAAACCATTGGCCATACCTTCCAACACCGCAATAGATGCACATTCTCTTTTCGATGGAAGAATAAGTAAATCATGGTTCAAATATATTTCTTTCATGCGCTCATGCGGAATATTTTTCTTAAGTGTAACCGTGTCCTTTAGCTTCAATTTAGAAATCATATCTGTTATCTTTTGATAGTATGCTTTCTCATCCGAACTTACTGCTTGTCCCACAATCGTGACTTTTATTGTTGAATGATCTTGCAACAATGATAAGGCTTCTATCAGTAGTGAAATAGTTTTATACTCCCTGTATTTTCCCACACACAAAACGCGAAGTTTCCCATCCGTACAATAGCCTCTTTCTTTTGCTTCCAGTGATGGTTCGCCCACCAGCGGCACAAAATACGAGTTTTTTTTGCCTGCAAATTCACCGTGTTATCCGTATATACTGACATCAGAACGGGGGTCATGCGAACTGTTGGAAATCCATGATTTGCTTTCATTCTGTTTAACATGCGGTGATCAACATCTAAGCTACGATACAGCTTCAACTGAAACCTTTTTATCATGGAACTATTTCTCTGTTTCGAGTGACTTTCATTCATTGTCGGGTTTTCATAAAATGGCTGTTGGTCATATACTATACAGGGCACCTTGCCTTCATCACATAAGGATTTCACACAAAGAGTTAATGGGGTATTCTCTCTGCATATCACAAGTTCCGGATTATAATCATGAAATTTTTCTCTCAGCTCAGACATTTCCGGAATAAAATGGCTTCCATAAAAGGACTCTTTTTCATCCTCTCCTTTTTTTGTTTTCCTGTTTGCCTCAGCATGCCTTTAGATGGCTTTAAGACAGTCGGCTCACAGAAAGTGTACTCCTCTGATGCACCTTTAAATACAACAAAATACCGCACCTCATGGCCTTTTCCCAGCAAGCCTTTTACAATCGGCACCTGATTTGTATGATAGCGAGGTGCCGTAAATAAAATTCTCATATACCTTTTTCTCCAATCAGTCTCCAAATCAAACACTTTCGATCAGTTTCAACCATTTTTCCCCAATCTTCTCTGCCGAATAAATATCACGGACTTTAACTGCCTCTTTTGAAAAACGCTCCGCTTACTCCGAATTTGATGCAATCTCCATCATTGCGGCAACCATAGCATTCTCGTCTCCTACCGGAACCAGAATTCCATTCACATGATCCTGAACCATATCCCGAGTTCCAAATTTACAGTCGGTAGCGATGACCGGCAAACCTATCGCCAGAGCCTCTAAAACAGAATTACAGAAGCCTTCCCAATCACTGGAGGATATAAACATGGCGCAGTCAATAATTTTTTCATGAATATGCGGATCAAATGGGTAAATTGATGCACATTTTTCCAAATTCAATGCGGATATAAGCTTATACAGTTCTTCCTTAAGTTCTCCAATTCCATATATTTCTAAAGTGTATTCTGAATGGATGCTATGAAAACGAGCAAAAGCCCTGATAAGTAAAGGCAGATTTTTTTGCCTGCTTAAGCGGCAGTAAGTTACAACAACAGAGCGGCGTATTTTCCCACAATATGGTTCCGGCAGGTCATCTCTGATTGGGTTCGGAATAACAACGCTTTTCCTTTGTATTTCATCCGAAAAACACTCTACACAGTCGTTTGTCATAGAAACACATTTTGTTGCCCATGGATACCAAATATCACGCTTCGCAGCCAGTTCTTTTGTAACATCCATTCCCGGAATCGGATTGTTGCATTCCATCACAATATACGGGGCTTTAAATTTGCCTTTATTTATAATGTCTTCCATCTGGTGTACTATCTCCAGATAAGGCTGTACCATCATAGTGACAAAAACGCGATCTTCCAGCCGATTGATTACATAAGCTCGTATCGGATCAATGTAGTCATTTTTCTTTTTATAGTGTTTCTTTACCCTGTCTCCGCTAATTGTATTCTTTACAGACGGTGCAACGATGCCAAATATCTTTTCAATAAAAATGGCTGGAAAATAAGCAAATATCTTTTGGATTGTCACTTGAACTACATATGCAAATTTTTCCATTTTCGAATGATACTCATATGTGTCACGGCATATAAATGTCAGGGAAACACGGGGATCCAAGTCATACTGCACATTATCCTTTCCAAAAAGTCCTATCTCCACCTCATAGCCTCTGCTGACAAAATAGTTCGCTAATGTACAAACCTTCCGTTCCGCTCCGCCTCCAGCCAAGTCATATTGTAAAAAGCAGATTTTTCTCATCTGGTTTCATCATCCTCCTGTCTCATGTCTGCTCTTTTTCATCTCACCATGTTTTCTCTTTAAATTTCTCATCCATAGTTCCATGCTAACAACTTTATCAGCAAGAAAAATTTGCCTGTGCGTTACCAGTTCGCAAACCAGCAAATATCGCCTGCACAGCTTAGCTACATCCACAGTCTCCAAAAGCTTTTCCAAAATTCTATCTGCAATTATTTCCTTAGAAAATTCAGCAAACTCACCGGTTTCTTTTTTACCCTGCATCATCTGTACGACCTCATTAATCCGCTGTATATATCTCTTTTCCCGTATGTCGGACGTTATTTCCCATTTTTCGATATATATGTCTTCCCTTTCCCAAAGAATTTTCCTCATTTCATACATATTGGGAAAAGATTTCGAGGAAATACCGTCAATGTTTTTTCGATAGTAATACAGATTCTGATTCAAATATAAGACTTTTTTTGCCCTGTCAATTATTGGAAATGATTGGAATCGGTCTTCTCCAATTGAAATTTCCGTTACTTCTTCATGTTTCTCATTTAAGTCTATTAGTTTGTGATGTATCGCTTTGTTGCACATACTATTTAAGTAGTATGTGCAAAGAAACTGATTATAAAGTTCCATCTTATTATCATTGCAATAAACGATATCTGCATTAAGATCAGGCGAAAAAATTTTTTCAGTTCCATCCATATATTTGCAAATGACATTGTATACGATGAGATCCGTTTCCTCGGTTAAAATAGCATGCCTGATAACCGTAAGAGCATTCTCAGAAAGCCAGTCATCCGAGTCTATGCATAATATCCATTCTCCTCTGGCCAGCTGAAACAAGTCTTTTCTGGTTAACAACTGTCCCCTGTTTTCCTCATGAGATGCAACCCTAATTTTCTCCGGGAACTTGTTTTTATACTCTTCACATATTAACCGGCTATTGTCTGTTGATGCATCATCCAAAAGAACCACTTCATAATCATTGCCGGGCTGTTGGAGAATGGAATCCAGACACGAGGGAAGGTACTTCTCGACGTTATAAACCGGAATCAATAAACTAAATATCAAATTCCCAGGTTCGGTATATCTGTTTGTCAGCATCCGAATTTTCCCCTCTTTGCTCTCTAATCTTGAAGCTTTGCCCCTAAATAAATAAGAATCTATTATGGTTCTGCGATTTCTTTAGATGTTTCTGGTACTATTTTGATATACAAAACGAACCAGACATGGAATATGCAGTCTGACTGCCAGATAACACATTTGGCTTTTCCTTCCCAACAGTTTTTTATCGGCCAATACATAATCCCCCAGGAACAATCTGTCTTCAGACAGCATTAACATAAAATCTTTAAACTCTTTCTGATTATCTGATATATCTGCGCTTAACGTCATCATTCCCAACCTAATACACAGTGAGCGAAGATGCTTTGCCATGATTTTACTTTTATCCTCATCATTTAATCGCCATCTGTCATAATAGCGTTCTTCCTCTACAAATGTCGTATGCATGGACTAAAACGCTGCCTGATGTGCCCGATATCCTATCTGTTTGGTAATGCTTGCCGCATTATATCTGTAGTATACAGCCGGAAAATCCATATATACTGTTTTTAAAGAATGATCCAGCAAATACAAACTTTGCAGATGATCTTCCATCATATTGACATTCGGCCATTGATGATAATCTGTGTCAATATCTACAATGTCCCTCCTGGCTGCTTTTTGCCATATCGCTGTTATAGAACCGCCATATAAAAACTGCATCAATAATTTATGGTGTCCTTCCGCTTCAAATACTTCTCCATTCATAAATGGAATATTCACGATATTAGAAAGATCATGCGTATCCTGTGTTCCTCTGATAAAGCTATAAATGACCAAAGTCGGATCGGTCTCCAAAATAACATTTTGCAATGAAGACAAAAATCCAGGCATCATATAGTCATCGGAGTCCAAATGGATAAACCATTTTCCTTTTGCTTCTTTTATGGCTCTCCTCCTGGTCAGCAGCAAACCCTCATTCTTTTTGTGTATCACACGGATGCTGTCATGCCTGCTGGCATATTCATCACAAATTTCTCCGCTTGAATCCGTAGAGCCATCATCTACTAATACTATTTCGAAATCTTTCATATTCTGAGATAAAACGGACTCTATGCATTTTCTCATCCATTTTTCCACATTATATACTGGTATTAAAATACTGAATAACATACTGTTTTGTTCTCCTACAGAACAACTATCTCGCCAATAACTGAGTTATCTTATACTGAACCAAAACCTTAAAGGTATCAAAGTTACGATTTTTCAGCAATAAACAACTACGAATCACAGTCTCTTTAGTGGATAGCATCCATGGTTTTTTTATTCCTATAAAGTGTACAACTTTAATCTGAGACAATATCTTATTAGCAAGGTAATAATGCATATATGAATAAAAACAATTATATTCTTCTGACAAATGAAGTTTCTCTTGCTGAGGCCAATCTTTATAGTATTCATGTATTAGATCCTGGTCGCCAACTGGCAAAGTCCGATCCCACGTATCCAATGTTTTCATTATACGTTCTGCCAAGCCAAGAGAAGGTTCTATAACCATCAAACCTGAATTCAAGGTAACCCAATGTTCGTTTCCAGGAAACATTTTACCTGCGGATACCGCACTCATATGCGGTAGCTCAAACAAATTATCTATGTTTTGTAAAATTAACATATCCGCATCCAAGAATACAATCTTATCAAAGTCCGTCAATCCAAAAACTGATAACTTTTCAAATGTGTTACTCCATTGCGGATGCTTATATTCTCGGTTTACTTCAATAATCCACTGCGGAACATTCATACGCTCCACAAACATAACATTAATATTTTTCTTTTTTAATTTTCTAACCGAGTCATCTGATACTTCTTCTTTTGTACACAAGCATAATAACGGGTATCGTGTACCCCCCCCTGTGAATCAAAGAGTAGTTTAAGCACAAAACTCCTGGAAGATAGGAATCATTTCCTAAATATGTGCACCAAGCATACTTTTCCATACTAATACCTGTA
>JAJBTS010000184.1 GCA_020860885.1 Bacteroidales bacterium | reverse complement strand
CTACGACTACTATACATTTAATAAAGAACATAAAAATAAAACGTTATCGTTGAAAGAAGAATGAAGAAATATATATTCATCTTTTTAATTGCAGGAATAAGCTTTCAGGTATTTGCCCAGAGGTCAAAAGCGGATCTGGGGGAAGTGTATGTTCCCAGTTATCCTTTTATAAGAGAAGATCTCAATAAGATTCAACTGCCCGGAGGAGATTCTACCCGTTTGAATCGTTTTTTCCATAAGATAGACACTTTCCTGATTAAAGGAGAAGGAAGAATCAATATTTTGCATATCGGAGGATCGCATGTCCAGGCGGATATGTTTTCCCATCAGGTCCGTCAAAACCTGGATGCGATCAATGGTGAATTTCAAACGCCCCGGGGATATATTTTTCCCTATACGATTGCTAAGACCAACAATCCTACCAATTACAAAGTAACTTATTCAGGAACATGGGGAGGGGAAAGAAATGTAAAAAAGAACCGGGAAAAGCCTCTCGGAGTGGGTGGAATTACTGTTTTTACAGACGATCCGGATGCACAGATCCATGTTGCTTTGAATCCTGATTCCGTTTTTCGTTGGGATTTCGACCGTCTTCGCCTGATGGGTTATGTAGAGGATGGAAGTTGTATGGTTACTCCTGTCCTTTACTGGAATAACGATACTATTGAAGGTTTGCTCGATATAAGGACAGATACGTATGTTTTTGAAATACCGGAACCCGACTACTCTTTCAGCATGGGTTTCATCCATCACGATACTGAGCCTCATACTTTCGTTGTGAATGGTTTTATTCCGGAGAAAGATACTCCCGGTATTGTTTATCATTCTATCGGTGTAAACGGGGCATCGGTACCTTCTTTTCTGGGTTGTGAGGATTTTGAAAAAGAACTTGCCGTAATAAATCCGGATCTCATTATTTTCGGAATAGGCATTAACGATGCAACAGCTAAAAATTTCTCTAAAGAGGAATTTAAGATGAATTACGATTATCTGATCGGAATCATGGAACGGGTAAATCCCGATTGCGCTTTTATTTTTATTACAAATAACGATTCTTTTAAACGTATTTCCCGAAGAAAATATCTCGTTAACCCGAATGGTGTTATCGCCCGGAAAGCTTTTTTTGAGTTGGCAAAAGAATACGATGGAGGAGTATGGGACTTGTTTTCCCTCATGGGAGGTTTGAATTCCATGCGTAAATGGCAAAACGAGAAATTGGCTCAGGTAGATAAGATCCATTTTACCCGGGCGGGCTATACGCTGATCGGTGATATGATGTATAATGCATTGATCAATTACTATAAACAGATAGAATAAGCTGATGATAATAGATTTTCTGAAGAATATATTTTCTTTCGACCCTAACTCTCCTTTGTTGTTTACCCAATTTTATTTCTGGGCATTTTTTGCTTTTGTCTTTGCCGGACTGGCCTTATTGCAAAATAGGATATTATTAAGAAATACTTTTTTGTGTTTTGTCAGCCTTTTTTTCTATTACAAGACCAGCGGGTTGTTTGTCCTGATATTGATATTTACAACTATCTTCAATTTTTTTCAGGGAAAACAGATCTATAAGGCCTCAGAAGATAAGAAACGGAGTATTTATTTGGTAACAGGTTTGATTGTAAATCTGTTTTTTCTTTGTTATTTCAAATACGCTTATTTTATCACGGATGTGATCAATAATATTTTCGGTACTGATTTGAAAATTTTTGATGCTTTCGCCTGGATTGGAAACGTTATGAGTGGAGAACAACGTTTTGATGTTTCCAGCATTTTACTCCCTGTAGGTATTTCATTTTATACATTTCAGAATATAAGTTATCTGATGGATATTTACAGAAAGAGAATAACACCGGTAAAAGAGATCCTGAACTTCGGTTTTTATGTCACTTTCTTTCCCGGATTGGTCGCAGGGCCTATTGTTCGTGCGAACGACTTCGTTCCTCAAATATACAGGAAATATCATCTGGGACGAAAACAATTCGGTTTGGCTGTATTCTGGATTGTGAATGGCTTGGCAAAAAAGATAATTTTAAGTGATTATATAGCCGTCAACTTTGTAGACCGTGTTTTTGAAAACCCGACTATGTATTCCGGCTTTGAGAATCTGGCTGCGTTGATTGGTTATTCGCTGCAGGTGTATGCAGACTTTTCAGGGTATACCGATATTGCGATCGGAGTGGCCATGCTGATGGGTTTTTATTTGCCTAAAAACTTCAATTCTCCTTATAAAGCTACCAATGCGGGAAACTTCTGGAAGCGCTGGCACATTTCTTTGTCTAAGTGGCTGCAGGATTATTTATACATTCCGTTAGGAGGTAACCGTAAAGCTACTTTTGCTACTTATTTCCTCATAATTACTATTGCATTGGTTGCGCTTATTTTATCCGGTAGTATCTGGGTAGGGGTGATCATGCTGGTAGTGGTTGGGATATTAGTGTTTGTAGCAAATAAATATCCCGAAAAAAGAAAGAAAATAAATACGAACCTGAACCTGATGAATGTGATGCTCGTCGGCGGATTGTGGCATGGCGCCAGTTGGAATTTTATGATATGGGGAGGATTGAACGGTCTAGGGATTATTATTTATAAGTTCTGGCGCGATTGGAATATACGGACAAAAACGTTAGTTGTCTTTTCATTTACTGTGTTGGCATTTGTTTTATCTCTTTATTTTCCTTCTCCTGTATTTAATATGGCTGTCGTATGGATTGGAATTATTTTCTTAGGAACATTTGTCCGGTTTATATATAATGTGCTCGGCGGTAAATCTTCATTTAAGTATCTGGAAATGGCATGGGCCGTATTTCAGACTTTTATATTTATATCTTTCACCCGTTTGTTCTTTCGTGCAGGATCTAATCTCGATCCGGCCGAAGCGAATCAGGCCGCCTGGAATACGGCAACCAATATGGTAAACCAGATAGGAGGTAAGTGGGATCTTTCTTTAATCGGAAACATGATTTACGAATATTGGGCTGTATTTTCCCTGATCGTACTTGGTCTTATCATCCACTGGCTTCCCGAGAATTTCAAAAGAAGATACCGTCTTTCTTTTGCACAGATGCCTTTGGCCGTAATGGCTGTCGTAGTAGTGGCTTGCGTATTTATTATCTATCAGTTTATTACAGCTGATTTACAGACGTTTATTTATTTCCAGTTTTAGAATATTAGTAGATGTTTAGTAATTCCTATGCTTTGAAACAAATCAGAGGGAAGGGGTCGATCGACTATTCTGTGAACGGCATATAAGAATAAGTTTACCGAGCTGCATATCTTAAAAAGATCTGAAAAGCTTGTTGTAAATATATCGTTAAAAAAAGTGTTGTTTGGAATGATTTTTGTAGTAAAAGTTGTTAAATATCATAATAAATATTAATTTTAACAATTAGTCTTATGAAAAGATTCTTACACTTTCTTTTAATAGGGATGATCCTCTCTATGTCATCATTTGTAAGCAATGCCAATAATACAGTTGTATCTGCCTCTGATGCTCTGGCTGATCTTCCGGTTTTGTCGGTTGTTGATAAAAATCTGGCGTTCAATAGTCGCAATCTTACGTCCAGGCCTCTTTATATAGGAGGATTTAATTTAACAGGAGATATAAGTTATATTTTGGAAGGAGACGATGCTTCTTTTTTTACGATTCAGGAAGTAGGTTGGAATCCGGATTCAGGAGGAACCTTAAATATCCGTTTTTCCGGTACCGAAGGAAGGTGGTATAACGCTGTTATTTCTATCAGCAGCCCCGGTGCTGATCCTGTATCCGTAACTTTGAAAGGTTTGCCGATTACTGTATCTGCAGAAAGTCTTTCTTTTGGAGATGTGGATGTTAATACATCTACTGAGTCATTGGTTATTAATGTTACCGGATTAAGTACGTATAATTATAATATTTCCGGAGATAGTTCGGCTTTTGTGGTTGATCAGACTACATACGATCCTGAAACAGGTATAGGAAGTTATTACATAAGTTTTCATCCGAGAGAGCAAAAAAATTATCAAGCGGTCTTAGAAATACCCTATCTACCTTCGACACTAAATATTTCTTTAAGCGGAACCGGGATAGATAATACTGGAACACCTGTTATAATACCTTCTTCTCAGAATCTGGATTTCGGAGCCCATTTAACTGGAAATCCGGTACCTTCTAAAGATTTATTTATTTCAGGAAATTATCTGTCTGGTAATATTTCTTATTCATTAGGAGGCGATGACGCTTCTGATTTTTCAGTAGGCCGTTCTGATTGGGATCCTTCTACCGGAGGTTCTTTATGGGTAGGTTTTTTTCCTTTTGAAGCCAAACAGTATAATGCATTTATTACTATTTCCAGTCCTGATGCAGAACCCGTAACGATTTATCTTACGGGTGAAGGGGTTTCAAATCAGGCGCCTCTTCTGAATATCGATAAGTATTACATGAATTTTGAAAGTCCAAGTGTAGGAACAGAGTCAGAATCTCAATTAGTTACAATTACAGGAACAGGCCTGACAGGTCCTATTACGTATAGCTCTCAGTTATCTGATAGTACTGAATTTGTAGTTCGTGAGATTTCCTGGGATCCGGAAACAGGAGGAACCTTACAAATTACTTATCTTCCGACTGCAACAACAGATGCTTTTGATATTATTTATATTGAAAGTCCGGGGGCAGTGAGGAAAAGCCTTACTTTAAAAGGTTCGTTAGGAGTAATTACTCCGAACATAATCGATTTTGGAGAAACGGAGGTTAACAGAACATCTGAGCCTCAGACTATTACTGTTAGGGGTATAGATCTTTATACAGCAAGTCTTTCGATTATGAGTGTGGATGAAGGCGTTTTTTCTATGAATATAACCTCAAGCAGTACGGTTGATGTAACTTTTACACCCACTGAAGAGCGTGATTATGCAGAACTTATGATGTTATCTACTTCTTCCATTATCAGAACGGTTGAGTTAAAAGGTAAAGGAATTGTAGGAGCGGATGAGCCAGGTATAAGCGTAGATGAGGAATCTATGAATTTTATGGATGTACCTATAGGAGAAACAAGAAGCCATTTAATTAATGTGTCGGGTTCCAACTTAACGGATCCGATTACTTACCAGTTAGATGGAGAAAATACATCCGTATTTAGTATTGAAGAAATTGACTGGGATCCGGAAAATGGAGGCTTGTTACGTATTTCATTTATTTCAACAGAACTGAATTTCTTCAGAGCAGCAATTTCATTTAGAAGTTCGGGTGCGGCAACTAAAACGGTTGATTTGATGGGAATGGGAGCTCCGAATATTATTATCAGTGATTCTGCTATTGAATTTGATGATACAGAAGTTAATAGTTCTTCTTCAAAATCTATATCTTTAACTGTAGCGGGATCCATGAGTATATCAGAAGTATTTTATAGAATTGATCCGCAGGCTTTGGATACAGTATTTACTGTAACTCAGGAATCCTGGGACCCATCGACAGGAGGAATATTTAATATAAATTTCACTCCTACTACACCGGAGTATCATTCAGCCTATTTAGTAATTAGCAGCTATGTGACAGAAGATAAAAGAATACCTTTATCAGGAAAGGGTATACAGGATGATTCTCGATCAATTGCTATTAATCCTGAAAATATTTTATTTGAAAATGTAGTTGTAAACACTCCTTCCGATATGCAAAAAATAGCCGTTTCCGGATTAAATGAAGATTCTGAAGTGATTTGTGAAGTGGAAGGAGAAGACTCTTTGTTTTTTGAAGCAGAAGAACCGGTTTGGAGTGAGGAAGAGGGTTGGCTTATAAATGTCTTGTTTACGCCTCAGAATGCAAGAAAAGAATACGAGGCTGCATTGAAAATCAGTGTGGGTAATGATTCTAAGAGCATACCATTAAGAGGAATAATAAGTGAAGATGATATTACTTCATTGACGACTTATGAGGTTTCAACAGTAAAAGTTTATCCGAATCCTGTAAAAGATAAATTGATAATTGAGACAAACTCAGAATATGTGGATATTTATTCTATCCATGGTGTGTTGATTGAATCGGTTCAGACCACCGGACAGGTAAAGGTAATTTACTTATACGAT
>JAJBTS010000194.1 GCA_020860885.1 Bacteroidales bacterium | reverse complement strand
CATAATAATCAGTGTTGCTTTTAATAAAGTTTTCATAATTTCTCTGGTTTCTTTTAGTTATAAGCAAAAATAAGATATCTTTAATACCTGTAAAATATTCTATTAATACTTTTTGAGTATGAATAATAACGATCTGCGCTACTTTTATGTCTTAGCTACCACACTTCATTTCGGGCGGGCAGCACAACTTTTACACATAACACAACCACCTCTTACAAGAACTATAAAAAGGCTTGAAGAGGAATTAGGAGTACTTTTATTTAAAAGAAGCCAACGGAAGGTGGTATTAACAAAAGCAGGTGAATATTTGAAAAAGAAAGGAGAGGCATTATTATCGGGATTTGCGGAAATTGAAAAAGAAATAAAAAAGATCGATAATGGAAAAATAGGCCAATTACATATTACTTCGGTCGGTTCGGTTGTACCTGTGATACTTAGATATGTGAACAAATTTCTTTTTAAATATCCGGATGTAAATATCAAATTGAGTCAATATACTACTTCGGAACAAATTGAATTAATTAAATCGGGAAAAGCCGATATTGCTTTTGTCCGTTGTCCTTTATCCTCAGAAGGACTTGAGCTTCAAAAAGTATTCGATGAAAGCTATGTGTTGATAATGCCTAAATCATTTAATAGAAAAATAGAAGTTGCAGAAGATTTGCAACAACTTTCAAATATGCCGTATATATCTTTTCCCAGAGAATTTGGAAGAGGGTTGTTCGATAGAATTATTAGTTTATGTCAAATGGGAGGTTTTTCGCCGGATGTAAAACATGAATCCTATCAGTTGGATACTGCTGTCAGAATGGTTGAGGCGGGAATGGGAATCACTATTGTTCCCAGATCTGCCATGAATGGGATATTGGCCGAAGTAAATGTTTATGAACTGGACTTTATGCCGCAACGGTCTGTTGTTTCTTTTTATTATAGTGAAAAGCAGGATAATCCAGTCATGTTTAACTTTGTTAGGGATATTGCAAATAAGAATAAATGAATTGGACAGTTCCGTATATCTTAAGAGTCTCATATTCCTGAATTTTTCTTAGTTCCACGGTTGGCCTTGGCCGATAAAAAAGCCAAACAAAAGACTTTACCGTACGTCAATCGGCTGTCTTTGTTTGGCTCATTTGGACTTTTATTTTATAAATAGTTTATATTTATTTATGTGATAGCTTGTTGGTAAGATTCCTGATCTCCTTTATTGATTTCTTCCAGTTCGATTACAATCACAAAGGGCTGTGTGGCATTGCGGACTTTTTGCGGAAGGATAAGGTCATAATAAGAAGAACCCATTTTATCCCGGTAATAAGTACCTGGTTTACCACCTCCATTCAAGATAACATCTTCTTTGTCAGATAAAAGCTGTGCTTTTTTAACTACATAGATCATATCTTTTTTCTGACTTCTGGGGACTTTTACCCGGAGCAGATTATTAAGCGGTTTATTGAATACCGTCAAATATATTTTATTTTCTTTTTGGGTGGAATATCCCCAGTCTTGTTTTTCCAGTACGGAATGATGAACTCCATAAATAGCTTCTCCATTTACTTTCATCCATTCACCTACGCCTTTGGCAATATCAGCTTCTTCTTTCCGGATATTTCCTTTTCCATCCGGTCCGAAATTGATAACAAAATTTCCATCCATAGAATTCGCTTTGACTATCATTTCTATCAGATCGTAAGGCGTTTTCACATAGGTCCAAGACCAATCTCTATGGTATCCCCACTGGTTTTCAGGAACCGTCATCACGCAATCCCAATCGAATCCTTTCGTTTCCTGCAGCGAATTAGGAAGATTTCGTTCGTAACGTTGGTCGTGATCATCAATCAGATCTCCGTTTGCATCCACGTGTCTGTTGCCGTATTCATCAGAACGGAAACGGCTACCGATAATCAGCCCGGGATGTTTTTCCCTCAGTTCGAGACCGAGCTGGTCTACCCATGCAGCGTTCCTTACCCAGGCAACATCCCAGGAACCGTCGAACCAAAGTCCTTTTATTGCCGGATAATTATCCAGTAATTCCAAGAGTTGATTGCGCGTAAACGTTTTGAACTCTTCGTATTTTTTTTCCTCTTCCGGAGTTTTGAAAGGATTTTGTCCTTCTCCTGATTGATATGCTTTTTTGATATCAGGGGAGTTAATATTCCCTCCGGATACATATCCCGGCTGACTCCAGTCTATAATAGAAAAATAAAGGTAAACGTCGATCCCCTCTGCAGTATATGCATCGACCAGTTCCTTTACAATGTCTTTCTTGTAAGGAGTATTCGCGACGGTGTAGTCGGTGTACTTACTGGGCCACATACAAAAACCGTCGTGATGTTTTGTCGTAAAGATCATGTATTTCGCACCCATATCTTTTGCCTGTTTCGCCCATTGTTTTGCATCAAAATCGGTTGGGTTGAATTCTTTGTAAAGATTATCATAAGTTTCATTGGGTATTTCTTTCCATACACGGATCCATTCGGCAGCTCCTGTAAAAGTTTTTCCATTCCATTCACCACCGGGAATGGCGTAAATACCCCAATGGATAAACTGTCCTAATCCATATTCACGCCAACGTTGCATATCTGCATCGGTACGTCTGCCTTCTCTGTGAGCTCCATGAAGCAAAGGTATTCTATCTTTCTTCTGGTTCTGACCAGACATAGGGATTAAAACTAACACATTTAATAATAACAGTATAAAAACATTTTTTTTCATGATATAATAATTATTTAAAGTCCGACATGTTCTTTTAATCTAACTTCGGGAGCCTGATTATTTAAGTCTTTGTATTTTTCCGAATAATTCCAGACAATCTTATCTTCATAAACCTGACCCTCTTTTTCTACTTTTACGCTTACGGTATTTTCTCCTTCTTTCAACTGAACATTTTCGAAAATATAATGCACAGGAGTATAACCCGCTTTTGAAGAAGTAATTTCAGTGCCATTTACAAATAACCGAGGAATGCCTATATTTGAATATACAGTTACAGGAGTAATTTCATTTCCTCTGTTTACAACCCTTCGTTGGGTAATATAAAGCACAGGTTCTTTGCTCCAGTTTGCTTTATACCAGTAAAAAGGATCTTTTTTTGTTTTGCGGTCGAAAGTTACCAAACCTTTCATATTGCGGGATTCGACTTTTCCCTGCGAAGACATTGGAGTTGCAAAATCAAAAGTATTCCAGATATAGGAAGCGACCAGGAATGGATGTTTGGAAATTACATTCCAATGTTCTTCGTGGAACCGGGTTGCAAAGGATTCGTTGTAATCTTTATCAAATCCACAGCAATCTCCACGGTTAGAAACGACTTCTCTTTGCTGATTGATGTTTGCTTCCGTACCGTATTCCGAGAAAATCACTTTATAATCTCTAAATTGTGTTTCTGCTTTTTGTACCCAGGTTTGTAAGCTGTCCAATGTGCCATTGTACCACCCAAAGTACTGGTTGATGCCTTGTATATCCGCATTATTATTTACAGGATGATCAATCCGGTTGTATCCGCTAACCTGGACAGTATAACGATAAGGATCTTCCGATTTGGCCAGGTCGTTTAATTCTGTTGTGAGCGCCACTGTATATTCGTGCGGTTTGTAGACTTCGTTATGCAATCCCCACACATAAATAGAAGGATGATTGTAGTTCTGGCGTATCAATTCGGTAAGCTGTTGTTTTGCATTATCGCGCTCTTCCGTACTAACCCTGTTTACGAAAGGAATTTCCGCCCACACAATAAAACCGATACTATCGCATTTGGAATAGAAATACTCCGATTGTTGATAATGTGCCAAACGAATTGTGGTTGCACCAATCTCTTTTATGATCTCTAAATCCGTATCATGTTCTTTCGTGGTTAATGCACTTCCCAGTTGCCACCAATCCTGATGCCGGCACACTCCGTACATAGGAACTTTCTTACCGTTCAAATACATTCCATCGCTGGCGATAAGTTCAAAATGACGCAATCCGAGAGGCTGTATTATCTCATCTATAAGAACATCATTTTTAATGATTCGTGTTACTACTTTATATAAATAGGGATCTTCCAGCCCTTGCCATAAATGCGGATTTTTCAAAGAGAATTTTTCAATTACATTCTTACGACCCTGAGGAGAAAGGAATGCAGGGGATTCTTTTCCGGCAACCAGTTTTCCTTCACTATCATAAATAAGGGTATTGACGGTTACCGTATCCTTTTTACCTGTTTTGTTATCCACTTTTGTTTTTACTATGACATCGGCTGATTGTCCGGATACATTTTCCTGGCTGATATATACACCCGGTGAAGCATAATCATTTACCGCAATATGTATTTTATTTGTAACAACTAATTCTACCGGACGGTAAATACCTCCATATACACCAAAGAGTCGATGATTAACCGGAACCACATCCGGACGTGAGGCGTTGTCGACCTTTACCAGGATTTCATTTTCTTCTCCATACTTTAATAAAGTAGAAAGATCTATAGCAAATGCAGAATATCCGCCTGCGTGTTTGTCTGCAATGGCGCCATTGATATAAACTTCGGCCGTGGAAGCGACACCTTCAAAACGAATGAAAATCCGTTTGTTTTGAAATTCCGGATCTGGGATATATGTTTTCTTATAGTAAGCTACACCTGCATAAAAATCATTACGATTCGTTTGCATATCTACATTGTTCCATGTATGAGGAATCCGGACGCTTTCCCATTCTGTGGAAGATTCAAGATCTCCTTTCTTGAAAGACCAACTGTCGTTAAAAGCTTCAATTACCCGGTTCTCTTGGGCTTGTATAGAAGAAACTACAGGAGAAGGATTCTCACAGGAAAAAAATACAAAAGGGAAAAAGAATCCCAAATACAAGTAAAATACCTTTTTAATCATACTCTCTTATTTTAGTTTTTAGATGTTTTTTTTATGATTAGCCGCAAAAGCTGACGGTGTTTCTCCAAATTCTTTTTTGAACGCATTTGTAAAATAGGGCTTACTTTCTATTCCGAATTCATCAATAAATTCAAGAAAAGACATATCTCCTTTGATAATTAAATGAGCTGCCCTCCTTAGCCGTATATGAAGAATAAATTCAATAATTGACCGATCGGTCATCGTTTTTATTTTACGGTAAAGTTTGCTTCTGCTCATAGATAACTGAGTTGCTATGAATTTTACATCTAGCTCCGGATTGCTTAAATTATCCTGTACCAACTGAACAAATTCATTTAAGAAGTTTTTATCTTTTTCATTGGCGGATAATTCGACTTCATCCACAAAATAATTTTTAGTATAGTATTCTTTTAATTGTTGTTGCCGGTTAAAAATATTTTGAAGAGTAATTCTTAGTAAGTTTAAGTCCAGTGGCTTTTCAAAATAAAAATCGGCTCCGGAATCGGCTCCTTCTAATTTACTATCCAGACTTGTTTTTGCAGTAAGTAACAGAATGGGAATATGAGAATATTCAATATTTCCTTTTATTTCACGGGAAAGAGTAATACCATCTTTTCTTGGCATCATAATATCCGTTATAATAAGATCTATTCTCATTTGAGATAATAATTCAGATGCTCTCATTCCGTCTTCCGCTTCTATTATTTCATGGTACTGACCTAAAAAATCAGCAATAATCTTTCTCAGATCTTCATTATCCTCAACGATCAATATCCGTTTTTGCCCACTTTCCGGGATATCCCTTTCTTCAATGGGTGAGACAGATGGAGATTCTATAATATTTTGATGTTCAGTTTTTTCCTCAATAATCGTTTCTTCCATAAGAGATAAGTAATCTTCTTCCGAATAAACAGAGGGATCTTTAGGCAAATAAACAACAATATCAGTACCTTTATCTCTTTCACTGAAAATGGTTATAGCTCCTTTATGCAAAAGAGTAAAGCTCCTTACCAAAGCCAATCCTATTCCTGTTCCCAGATGAGAATCAAAGTTAACTGTGTTTACTTTATAAAAACGCTCAAAAACGTTTGCAATCGATTCTTTTGAAATTCCAATTCCTGAATCCCTTACTGCTATGATAAAATTTGAAGAAAGTGCATCTTTATTTCCTACTGTATAACTCGTATCGTATCTGGGGATAAAAGCAT
>JAJBTS010000318.1 GCA_020860885.1 Bacteroidales bacterium | reverse complement strand
TTGTATTTACAGGAAAACAATGAAATTAATTCTTTATACACTTATTATCTGTGTCTTTTTGTTTTCATGCAAAGACAGTAAAACTTATCAGGAACATACGGGCAGGGTAGACAAGCAGATAGATCAGTTTTCTGACTCATCCTTCTTTTCAAGAATAAAATGTATGCAGTCTTATGAAGGGGATATTTATATTCTGGATACGGAAAGGAGAGATATTGTACGATTTACCGAAGAATTTGATAGCATACACTATATAGGTCATGGGGGTGCCGGTCCGCAGGAATTAAATATACCTTCCCGTTTTTTTATAGAGAAGGATACAATATATCTTACGGATACGGGAGGTAGTTATATTAAATGTATTACCGACGATACCATTTCCTCTTTAATTAAACTGCCTCATTTGGCTTTGGACAAGCGATTTTTTTATGTTTCGGATCACTTTTATATCCCTTCCATTACGGATAATTCTCTGTTTATGGCCTTTAATAAAGCTATGGAACAGGATACTGTTAGATATGGAGGGGAAATCGTAACTTTTCAAAGTAAGAAAAGAACCCTGATGCAAAATGCAAGGCACTTGTTGGTTCATGGGAATACGTTTTATGCCGTATCGGATAATCTTCCTCAAATTCAACGGTACGATCTGCATACTTTAGATTTGTTGGAAGAGTTTGATTTATCCCAAATGCCTGTTATTAAACAGAATTTGAATTATATTTCAAGCCGGGAGAATATACAAAATAGTTTTTCCGTTTTTATTGAAGATGCCTATCTCGCTAATAACAGCTTGTATTTGTTGTGTGCGGAACTAGGGATGGATTATAAAGTTAATAAACTGATAAAAATCTCCTTATCGCCGATGCGGATAACCGACTTATATATTTTACCGGGAAATATGTACGAGAGTTTTTGTGTTTCCTCCCATTATATATTTGCGTTCGATTCGGAAAAAGGAACGATCGACCGTATTAAGCTTAATGATTAGATAAATACAATCCGGGTCTTATTCTTTAGGACTGTGCAAGAATATCCCGGTGTTTTATTGCCGGAACCTTTGCTGCCAAAAAAGTTAAAACATTTTATGATTTAATTGAATCAGGTTTTGCGTAAAATAGTTACCTTTGTGACTTCATATGGGATCTCCTTATTTGTATAAGGATTATATGGTGATTATCAATTACTTATAAAACTCAATAAATATTAAAGAAATGGTAAGTTACAAAGAATTAGGCTTAGTAAACAGCCGTGAAATTTTCAAGAAGGCTTTTGAAGGCAAATATGCAATTCCTGCATTCAACTTTAATAATATGGAGCAGATGCAGGCTATTATTCAGGCTTGCGTAGAAGAAAGTTCTCCTGTTATTCTTCAGGTTTCCAGTGGAGCAAGGAAATATGCAAACCAGACTTTATTGCGCTACATGGCTCAGGGTGCAGTGGAATATGCGAAAGAATTAGGTAAAAATATTCCTATCGTTCTTCACTTAGACCACGGTAGCGATTTTGAACTTTGTAAAAGCTGTATTGATATGGGATTCTCTTCTGTAATGATCGACGGATCTCATCATCCTTATGAAAAAAATGTAGAGATCACCCGTCAGGTGGTAGAATATGCTCACAAATACGATGTTACCGTAGAAGGCGAATTGGGTGTTTTAGCAGGTATCGAAGACGATGTAGTTGCAGAACATCATACTTATACCCAACCGGAAGAAGTGGAAGATTTCGTAACTAAAACAAGTGTGGATTCTTTGGCTATCTCCATTGGTACTTCTCATGGAGCTAATAAATTCAAACCGGATCAATGTACCCGTGATGAAAATGGTGTATTGGTTCCTCCTCCATTACGTTTCGACATTCTGGAAGGTGTAGAAAAGATGATTCCCGGATTTCCTATTGTATTGCATGGAGCTTCTTCTGTTCCTCAGAAATACGTGGAGATCATTAACAAATACGGCGGTGCATTGAAAGATGCTATCGGTATTCCTGAAGCTCAATTGCGTCGTGCTGCTGAATCTGCAGTATGTAAAATTAATATTGACTCTGACGGTCGTTTGGCAATGACAGCAGCTATCCGTGAAACTTTTGCTCAACATCCGGATTGGTTCGATCCTCGTCAGTATTTAGGGCCAGCCCGTGAATGGTTGAAAGAACTTTACAAACACAAAGTAGTGAATGTATTAGGTTCTGCCGGAAAAGCTTAATTCTGGAAAGTCTGAAATAGACAAGTAATATAATAAAAGCCTCCGATGGACAGATTCTATCGGAGGTTTATTTTTATTGTCAAGTGTAGTTTGCTGTTATGTGTTGATTGAAAGTTGTTCGGTTGTTTATGCAGCAATAGGAATATATAGAAAACAAACAGGTATTTATTCTGAACCATCTTACTCAACAGTTATGTCAACGTTTCTTCTTGATAAAATTATTTTTGGCCCTGTAAAAAGCCGCCGCCTGGGAATTTCGCTGGGAGTGAACCTGCTTCCTGCCAACCGTAAAATTTGTACTTTTGATTGTATTTATTGTGAATGTGGGTTTAATAAGGATGATAACCAATCTTTGAATAAATTCCCCAGTCGACAAGATGTATATAATTCACTGGAAAACCGCCTGAAAGAAATGTCCGGAAAGGGAGAATCCTTAGATACCATTACTTTTTCAGGAAACGGAGAACCTACTTTACATCCCGAATTCAGGGAGGTTATAGAGGATACGATCGCTTTAAGGGATCAATATTATCCTCAGGCAAAGATCAGTGTCCTTTCGAATTCGACCACGATCAGCAATCCTTCGGTATTCCGGGCATTAAAAAAAGTGGATAATAATATTCTTAAGTTAGATGCCGCTTCTGATATTCTCTTAAATGGTATTGATCAGCCTGTCTCCAAAGATTTTACCAATGAAAAACTGGTTCGTGATCTGAAACGGTTTAACGGTGATTTAATTATACAAACCATTTTTCTGAAAGGAAATAACGGAACTCAGTCTGTCGATAATACTACTCCCGAAAATATAGATCATTGGGTAAACCTTATGCAAGAGATAAATCCTAAGCAGGTAATGATTTATTCCCTGGATCGGGATACACCGAGTAAATCTTTGGAAAAAGTATCCAAAAAGGAGTTGGAATTAATTGCAGACAGGATCAGGAAACTCGGAATTCCTATAGTGGTTGCCTGACCGTTATTTTTCAGTCAATAAACCGTTTTGTTAAATTTCCATAAGCATCGATTCGTCGGTCACGCAGGAAAGGCCACCAACGTCTTACTTGTTCGGACCGTTTCATATCGATGTCTACAACAATATTTTCTTCCTGGTCATTAGAAGCTTGTACGATGATTTCACCCTGTGGGCCGGCAACAAAACTGTTTCCCCAGAATTGAATGCCTTTGGTTTGTCCGGAAGGGTCGTCTTCATGACCGATGCGGTTAACGGCAATCACATTCAGTCCGTTGTGAACGGCATGACCCCTTTGAGAAATAACCCATGCATCTTTTTGTCTTGTCTTTTCGTCTTCTTTATCCGACGATTCCCAGCCTATCGCTGTCGGATAGATCAAAAGTTCCGCACCTGCCAGAGCCATTAGGCGAGCCGCTTCGGGGTACCATTGATCCCAACAAACCAATACTCCTAATTTTCCTACCGAAGTTTGTATCGGTTGAAAGCCCAGGTCTCCGGGAGTGAAATAAAATTTCTCGTAGTAAGCCGGATCATCCGGTATATGCATTTTACGGTATTTTCCGGCAATGCTTCCGTCTTTTTCTATAACAACTGCGGTGTTGTGATACAATCCGGGAGCTCTCTTTTCAAATAAAGATAAAACCAGAACCACTCCCAATTCTTTAGCCAAAGCTCCAAAACGTTCAGTGGACGGTCCCGGAATTGTTTCTCCTAAATCGAAAGTATTTACTTCTTCTGTCTGACAGAAATATAAACCATTGTGGAGTTCCTGCAAAACAATCAGTTGTGCGCCTTTAGCAGCACATTCTTTTATGTTTTTTACCAACTTGTTGATATTTTCTGTACTGTCAACTGAATTGGATTGTTGAATTAATCCTACTTTTAATGTGTCCATATTATAAAAATCCTTTGGGCACTTGCATTGTCACACAATGCAGGCTGCCATGTTGCTTTATTAAAGATAAACAATTAATACCTACAATCTCTCTGTCCGGGAAAGCTTTTTGAAGAGCCTCTTTGGCAACTTCATCCAGATAAGAATTATAAGTCGGCATAAGTACGGCTCCATTGATGATAAGGAAATTAGCATAAGTGGCCGACAACCTTTCTTCTTCATCGTATACAGCTTCGGCCATGGGTAAAGGAATTAATCTATAGGGTTTCCCCTCCTGAGTTGTAAACGTTTTTAATTCTTCTTCCATCTTAGATAGCTCTTCATAATGCTCGTCGCTCTCATCCGTACATTGCACATAAGCAATGGTTTCTGTGTCGCAAAAACGGGCAAGGGTATCTATATGACTGTCGGTATCGTCTCCTGATAAATAACCGTAATTCAGCCATAAGATCTTTTTTGCATCGAAAAGCATTTTCAGGTAATCATCGATTTCCGCCTGACTCTTATATTCATTCCTGTTGACGGATAATAAACATTCTGAAGTCGTCATGATTATTCCGTTTCCATCGCTTTCAATACTACCGCCTTCCAGAACCATGTGCTTCATATTCTGATAACCGACTTCTGAGTTGAAAGTTCCCCCTTCGTACAGTTGCCGGGTGATCTGATTATCGTAATTGGCTGCAAACTTTAATCCCCATCCATTGAAGGTAAAATCAAGTATATAAGGAACCTCATTAACAAAAACAGAGATGGGGCCGTGGTCGCGTGACCAGGTATCGTTGGATGCGATTTCCTTAAAGATAATTCCGGAATAATCCACTTCTCCCAGAACAGCCTTTACATCTTCTGAGTAGTTACAGACAATAATCAATTTTTCTCTCTTAAGGACTTCTTTGGCTATTTCCACAAAACAGGAAGTTACTTCCTGCAATATGGGAGCCCAATCTGTTTGTAAATGTGGCCAGGTAAGTAGAACGGCACTTTGAGGAGCCCATTCGGCCGGGAGCTGTATATTAAGTACATTTCTTTCCATAGGTACAAAGTTACAATTTAATTCTGTAGAAGTGTCAGGTCCAAATAGTTTTGTTGATTAGATATAGTTGTTGTAAAATACGTATCCCTTCCAATCCGGATAAGAATAAAAAAATCGTACAACTAGTTCAACTACTTGTACGATTTTCTTTTATAAATTCTCAGCTGTTTATAAATTAATTAGCTTAAGAACTTCACTCGGACTAACATTTTTAGCCACAATCATTCCTTTTGAATCGATCAACCAGTTATTGAACCCGTTCTGAAGCTTGTAATTTTTATATACATCAGAATTCTTTCCTGAAGGTTCATTGAACTGAGTTGATTCATCTAACCGATCTGCTTTAATAACTCCTTTAAATACTGCCGGATGTTCATCCAGGGAAATAGAGATCAGTTGGATATCGTTCGTTCCAGCTTGTGTGATTACATTGTGCATCCTGGTATTTGTTGCTCTGGATTCAGGATCGTAAGCCGCCCAAAATTGCAATAAAACGTAATCTTTATCCATTAAGTCAATACCTTGCAGATTAATTTCCGGGGCAAGGCTACCCGGTTGAATACCTTCGGTAAACTGGATTTCCTTTTCTCCTGCTCCGATAAAAAATAACGGAAAGAAAAAGAGAAAGGCAATCCGGGATAAATACCTCATAACTCAATTTTTAGGTAAATACTAAAAATCCGCATCCCTGCAGATTCCTCCGATTTTCGGAGATTAACGGCTATATTCTTCGCTAAGAATAAGTTGCTCTGTTAATAAACGCCTACAAAGATAAATTGTTAAAAGCAGATATGCAAATTTTTTATGTTTTACAACATAAATCCATACATTTTGATTTCATGATAACGTCTATGAGAGGGTATTATAAATTAAAAAAATATTATCATACCATGGTAATAATAGATATTCTTGAATCTTTATTTATGGTTGATTTTCTGTTGAAAGCAAATATATACCATCAGTATTATTATAAATACACCTGCAGCAAT
>JAJBTS010000209.1:4993-6107 GCA_020860885.1 Bacteroidales bacterium | reverse complement strand
ATTTTGGATTTAATATGGATAAAGAAAGAAAAAAAGTTAAAAATTTATACAAGGAAGAAGATAATAAATAATCTTCTTCCCTGATTTCAATTTATAGAGAATTAATTGTTTTCCGGACGTAATTTCCTTACTACAGCTCCTGTTCTCCACATTTCACTTTCACGAAGTTCTTTCAACTCTTTTTCCAATCCTTCCCTATAGTCTGGTTTGGAATTGGTATCGATGGAGCGTTGAGCTTCATTGCCACATGCAACTTCATTATACAATTTTTCAAATACCGGTTTAGTAGCATCGTGGAAAGGAGTCATCCAATCTAAAGCTCCTCTTTGAGCTGTAGTCGAGCAATTTGCATACATCCAATCCATTCCATTTTCAGCAAATAAAGGCATCAGGGATTGAGTTAATTCTTCTACTGTTTCATTAAAAGCTTCTGAAGGAGAATGTCCGTTTTCTCTGAGAACTTCATATTGAGCTAATAATATGCCTTGAATAGCACCCATCAAAGTTCCCCTTTCTCCTGTTAAATCAGAATATACTTCTCTTTTGAATGTTGTCTCAAATAAATATCCGGATCCAACCCCGATCCCTAAGGCAATAGCTCTTTCTCTTGCCTTACCGGTAGCATCCTGAAATACAGCAAAACTAGAATTCAGACCTCTTCCTTCCAAAAACATTCTTCTCAAAGAAGTTCCTGAGCCTTTGGGGGCTACCAATATAACATCTATATCGGCAGGAGGTATAATTCCTGTTCTTTCTTTATAAGTAATACCAAATCCATGAGAAAAATATAAAGCTTTACCTGCTGTCAGATAAGGTTTAATGCGAGGCCAAACCTCAATTTGAGCGGCATCCGAAAGAAGGTATTGGATTATTGTACCTTTTTCGCAAGCTTCTTCAATTTCAAATAAAGTTTCACCGGGCACCCAACCATCTGCAATAGCCTTCTCCCATGTTTTCCCTCCTTTACGCTGTCCGATAATTACATTAAAACCATTATCACGCAAATTCAATGATTGTCCAGGTCCTTGTACTCCATAGCCAATAACCGCAATCGTTTCATCTTTTAGAAATTCTCTTGCTTTTTCCAATGGAAATTCCTCGCGGGTTACTACTT
>JAJBTS010000209.1:0-4983 GCA_020860885.1 Bacteroidales bacterium | reverse complement strand
AATTCATTCTTGCCATTTTTCTTTTTGTTTAAGTTATATAAATTATTTCCAGGTAATACGACTTCTACAGATTGATTCTTCTCCTCTCTTGGTATCAACTAAGCATTCATCTTCAGAAGAATCTAACCGATATAATTTTAATTTATCACCAAAGCCTCCTTCTGCCAAATAAACCATTTCGAATTTGTGAATCATTTTTTTCTTAAATACATCTAAATCAAAAATATTGATTACATGTTCAATGTATTTTATACTATTCATATGCTTATTAATATCTATATCGCTATATCTTACTGAATATCCCATGGTGGGTTCGACGTTCCGAACCGGAAGTATTTTAGCAAGTTTATCGATCGGGCATTCTTTTTCTGTATCTATAAAGTTTTTCAATTCGGGTCGCCAAACCTCGATATCTATAGGACGACGGGTTTGCATATCTATGGCAGCCCAAATACTACGCGCATGTCCGATGGTTTTACCTTCTTTGTCAATAAACCGGAAACACCTTTGCGTAAAAAAGCGAGCAACATCTTCTATCCAGGTTTCAACAGTCAGAAACTGATCATACCCAGGATAATCATTCATTTGAATGGATAATCTTGAAAGCACCCATGCAGCATCACTTTCTGACATTTCATCATATCCAAATCCCCGCTCAGAAGCATGCATAGTTGCTGCCTGTAAAATAAAATTCCCAATAATAGGAAGGGTTGCTTTTCCTTGGAAATCACATACATATGATTCTATATGGAATTTGTAAGAGCCGACTTTAGGTAACATTCTTTTATTTCTTACGGTTAATTTTTTCTTCCATAGCAGCCAGCATATCACTCAATCTTTCCACTTTTGATTTCGTTATAGCAACTCTGCCGGAGCGAATAAATTGCAATACCCCAATTGTATCACTAAGTTCTTTAAATAAAGATTGAGTTTCGTCGTAATGTCCTGTTTTTTCCAAAACTGTCCAAGTTTCAGTAATATCCAATATGCGGGTATTGTACCTTCTTATAATATCTTCTATAGATCCCAGAGATAACAATTTATCAGTAGACACCTTATATAAAGCAATTTCCTGAAAGACTAAATCATCATTCGTATTATAATAAGCTTTCACAATATCTACACGCTTATCGATTTGCTTCACAACTTTTTCTATTGTTTCTTCATTTGCAAAAGTGGTGATAGTAAATTTATGTATACCTTCTAACGCCGATGGAGAGACCGAAAGGGTTTCGATATTTAGTCCTCTCCGGGTAAAGATAATAGTTACCTGATTTAATAATCCTACAGTATTTTCTGAGAAAATAGTGATGGTATAAAGAATTTTATCTTCCATATTATTCTTCTTTTAATATAATGTCTGTAATACATGCTCCTGCAGGAATCATCGGATAGACCATTCCTTTTTGTACCACTTTAGCTTCCAATAAGTAAGGACCTTTTGTATTAAGCATTTCCTGAATTGCCAGATCCAGATCATCCCGGGCTTCTACAATTCTAGCCGGAATTCCATAAGCTTCTGCTATTTTTATAAAATCAGGATTTTTCATTACTGTTTCAGAATAACGTTCCTGGAAAAACAATTCCTGCCATTGACGAACCATTCCTAAATAACTATTATTCAAAAGTATGATTTTAATATCCACATCTGATTGCATAATAGTACCTAATTCCTGTATGGTCATTTGAAGACCTCCATCGCCAACAAAAAGGCAAACGGTACGGTCGGGTGCTCCAAATTTGGCGCCAATAGCTGCTGGTAAACCAAATCCCATAGTCCCTAAACCACCCGAGGTAACAACACTTCGTGTATTATTAAATTTGAAGTAACGAACACCCATCATTTGGTTTTGTCCGACATCCGTTACCAAAACGGCATTCTTTCCTGTTGCTTCAGACACTTTATGAATAACTTCTCCCATATTCAAGGGACCTGTTTCCGGATAAAGTTCTTTATTTATAACCACTTCCAGCTCCTTACTCCAATGAACTTTAAATTCTTCTTTCCATGCACTGTGATTATTGTCTTTTACCAGTTTAGTTATTTCACTCAAGGTTTGCTTCGCATCACCTAAAACAGGTACATCCACTTTTACATTCTTATTGATTTCAGAAGGGTCAATATCAAAATGTATAATCTTAGCTTGCTTGGCATATTTATTCAAATCACCGGTAACCCTATCGTCAAACCGCATGCCGATAGCAATAATTACATCAGACTCGTTTGTTTTCACATTCGGCGCAATATTCCCATGCATTCCTAACATTCCAACAAATAGCTCATGATCAGAGGGTACTGCGGATAAACCCAATATAGTAGAAGCTACAGGAATATCAGCTTTTTGCAGAAAAGCCATTAATTCTTTTTCTGCATTCCCTAATATAATTCCTTGTCCTATTAAAGCTAATGGCTTTTTAGAATTATTGATTAATTCAGCAGCAGCAGCAATGCTTTCCATTTCCATATCCGGAACAGGAATATAAGAACGGATAAGGCTTACCTTTTCGGGCTTATAATCAACAAGAGTCACTTGTGCATCTTTAGGAAAATCCAGCACGACTGGTCCTGGTCGGCCCGTAGAAGCGATATAAAAAGCTCTGGAAACTGCCCATGCAATTTCTTCTGCAGAACGGATCTGATAAGACCATTTGGTGATTGCCTGTGTAACGCCAATTACATCTATTTCCTGAAAAGCATCTGTTCCTAAGAGGGAGCAAGGTACCTGTCCTGCAATTACGACAATAGGAGTACTATCCATCATTGCATCTGCGATTCCGGTAATAGTATTAGACATTCCGGGGCCTGACGTAACTAAAGTCACTCCTACTTTTCCTGAAACTCTAGCATATCCCTGAGCTGCATGAGTAGCTCCCTGTTCATGGCGGACAAGAATATGGTTTAATTTATCTTTATAATCGTATAAACTATCATAAATAGGAATTGCCTGTCCACCGGGATATCCAAAAATGGTATCAACGCCTTCGTGGATAAGAGCTTCTAATAATGCCTGGGAACCTGTTACTTTATTTTCCATAAATTATTAATCTATAATTCTTACTGCTCCTTTATCTGCCGAACTAACCATAGAGGCATATGCTTTCAGAGCTTTTGAAATTTCTCTTTTTCTATGAGGAGGTGTAAATGATTTAATTCCCCGGTCCAGTTCTTCCTCTCTTCTTTTTTCCATCTCTTCTTCTGAAACAAGAACATTGATTGTTCTTTCCGGAATATTTATTTCAATTATATCGTTATTCTGAACCAGTCCTATATTTCCTCCTGCTGCTGCTTCGGGAGATATATGTCCGATAGACAATCCGGATGTTCCTCCGGAGAATCTTCCATCAGTAATCAAAGCACATTCTTTACCTAAATGTCGCGATTTTATGTAAGAAGTAGGATACAACATTTCCTGCATTCCCGGTCCGCCTTTAGGACCTTCATAAATAATAACCACAACATCACCAGCAACCACTTCTCCTTTTAAGATTCCCTGGCAAGCCGATTCCTGAGAATCGTATACTTTGGCTGGACCAGAAAAAGTGAGAATACTTTTATCCACCCCAGCTGTTTTTACAACACAACCGTCCAAAGCAATATTTCCTTTCAATACCGCTAATCCGCCATCTTTACTATATGCATGATTAACGTCCCGTATGCATCCATTACTTCTATCGGTATCCAACAATTCATACAAATTTCCCTGCGAACCCAACTCCAGATTAAAAAAACCTCCCGGGGCTGCATGATAAATCATTGTTGCTGCCAATGTTTTAGCAGAATGACATATATCATACTCCTTCATTGCTTCTCCAAGAGTCAAACCATCGACTCGTTTTACATCCGGATTAATCAGTCCGGCTTTATTCAGTTCATTCAATATTCCTAAAATTCCACCTGCACGGTTTACATGTTGAATATGATATTTATTGGTATTAGGAGCTACTTTACATAAACAAGGCGTTTTACGAGACAAAATATCAATATCCTGCATGGTAAAATCGACCTCTGCTTCTTGAGCTATCGCCAATAAATGCAATACTGTATTGGTAGAACCACCCATAGCAATATCTAAAGTCATAGCATTTAGAAAGGCATCCTTTGTAGCAATGCTTCTGGGAAGAACAGTTTCATCTCCGTCGCGGTAATATCTGTAAGCATTATCAACGATAAGCCGGGCAGCATTTTTAAACAACACTTTACGGTTTATATGTGTAGCTACAATCGTTCCATTCCCAGGAAGGGCTAATCCGATGGCTTCATTGAGGCAATTCATAGAATTTGCGGTAAACATTCCCGAACACGACCCGCAAGTCGGGCAGGCATTGATTTCTATTTTATGAACCAATTCATCGCTCACCGTATCATCAGCGCTTTTAATCATAGCATCGATGAGATCCAAACCTTCTCCATCCAAATTACCAGCCTCCATAGGTCCGCCAGAAACAAACACAGCAGGAATATTCAGGCGCATAGCTGCCATTAGCATCCCAGGAGTAATTTTATCACAATTACTAATACAGATCATCGCATCTGCTTTATGAGCATTGACCATATATTCTACACTATCCGCAATAAGATCACGGGAAGGAAGAGAATAAAGCATTCCATCATGCCCCATAGCAATCCCATCATCAATGGCAATTGTATTAAATTCAGCGGCAAAGCAGCCTAACTGTTCAATCTCAGATTTTACAAACTGTCCTATTTCATGAAGATGAACATGCCCGGGTACAAATTGAGTAAAAGAATTAACAATAGCGATGATAGGTTTACCCATCTGTTCGTCTTTCATTCCATTTGCTTTCCATAAGGCACGGGCTCCGGCCATTTTACGCCCCTGTGTACTGGTATGACTTCTTAACTGTATTTTCTTCATTCTTATATTCTTTTTTCTCCGCAAAGATAACTTATTCACATAAAAAAACCTTTCCCGGCAAGAGAAAGGTTACAATATCTTATTTTATTCTAAAATTACATAGTAC
>JAJBTS010000432.1 GCA_020860885.1 Bacteroidales bacterium | reverse complement strand
TTCAAAATGTTTTTCTTTAAAAATGAGCAGATTTTATTCTGCCTTGCTGTTCTTAAACCTTACTATTTTTTGTGCGACGGATATTACTGCTCAATCTGCCGGAACCACAAATCCTGTAGGGTCCGAAGCTACAGCAACTGCATCGATTGTGGTTTCCGGATTCATTACCGATGTTAATAATGAACCTCTTATTGGAGTGGCAGTGGTAGAGAGGGACAGACCGTCGAATGGAACCACTACCGATTTTGATGGGAATTTTTCTATCACAGTGCCTGCCGGAGCTATCCTGTCGTTCTCTTATCTGGGCTATCAGACACAGGAAGTTGCCGCTTCATCCAATCTGAGGATTATTATGCAGGAAGATACACAGCTTCTCGATGAGGTAGTTGTGGTGGGTTATGGCGTACAAAAGAGAGTAAATGTTACGGGTTCAATCGGTACGTTAGATACACAGAACATAACGGAGAGAGCGAATACGAATCTTTTGAATTCGGCACAGGGACAAATCGCCGGAGTTACGATTATTTCCCGCCCGGGATCCACTCCTTCTATTAATTTCAGAGGACGTGGTTCTACAGGGGGAGCTTCAGCGCCTCTGTATGTAATTGATGGAATAATTTCGGATGCAACTTTTTTTTCACGGCTGGATCCGAATTCCATTGAAAATATATCTTTTCTGAAAGATGCTGCTTCTTCCGCTATCTACGGTTCCCGTGCAGCTTATGGTGTGGTTCTGGTAACGACCAAAGGAGGGGAAGCCGGGAAACTTCAGATCGATTATAATGGGTATGCCGGATTCAGGCATGCCATAAACCGGCCTAAAATGCTCGATGCTGCCTGGTATGTAGCTTTACAGGCTGAAGGTGCATACAATACTCAAATGCTGAATGACCCGGCTAATGCCGTAAAGCCGGATATAAATGCCATCCGGCAGGATTATATTTCCAGGTACGATCCGGATTATTATCCTGATACCGACTGGTATGACCTGATTCTGGATAACGACGCATTTATTACGCAACATTCGTTGAGTTTCCGGGGTGGGAGCGAAAGGATCCGGTATAACAATACCTTAGGATATACTCTGGAAGAAGGTTTTATTCCGGGCGAAAATACAAATCGCTTTAATTTCTTATCCAATATATCTTCAGATATTACCGACTGGTTAACTATGCGGGGAGGATTTAAATATATATTGAACAAATATAAAAGAAACGGATCTGTTTCGTATCCGGATTTAATGATCACTCCGCCAACCTTTGTAGCTAAACACTCGAATGGTGAGTATGGGACTATTACCAATGGGAATCCTGCCAACTCTTCGGATATGAACCGCAATCCCTTGCGTATCCTGGAACAGGGAGGATGGCAGAATGTGGACAATGGCAGAATGAACATTATAGCCGGGATGGATATTAAGCCTATAGACGATTTGGTGCTTACCGGAGAAGTAAGTTATTACAATTCCGATTCAAAATCAAAAACGTTCCGGAATTCCTGGCCCAACCTGGTTCGTTTCGGAACCGGTCAGGAAATCAGTGGAACCAGCCGGCAAAACCAGTTGGATTATAATTGGAACGAAGAAACCCGTATATTGTACAATGCTTTGGCTAATTATTCTTTCAGTATCAACGACAGCCATAATTTCGGAGCTTTGTTGGGCGCTTCTTACGAAGAATTTAAGTATCAACAGTTAACCGCTTTCCGGAGAAACTTTCCAAGTAACGACTTAACCGATATCTCAGCAGGATCAACAGCTTCCGGAGAATTTGGTAACGGCGGTTCTTCTTATCAGGATAAAATGACTTCCTACTTCGGGCGTGTTACCTATAATTTTCAGGAAAAATATTTGTTCGAAGTTAATTTACGTGCGGATGCTTCTTCTCTTTTTGACAAGGATTACAGATGGGGATATTTCCCATCTTTTTCTGCCGGCTGGCGAATAAACGAAGAACCTTTCCTAAGTGATGTATCCTGGATATACAATCTTAAATTAAGAGGATCCTGGGGACAACTCGGAAATACGGCCAATGTTGAACGATATGCTTATTTCTCGACCTACGAGAGCAGTGACGCTTACAATTTTGAAAATACTTTGGTTCCCGGTATAGCGCAATCTGCCCCGGCCAATCCTGCATTGACGTGGGAGACGGTAACTATTACGGATATAGGTCTCGATTTTGACGTGTTCAACGGTAAGTTAGGATTTGTGTTTGATTTTTATAATAAAGTAACGGATGATGTATTGATGAGATACTACCTGCCGAATGAAGTCGGTGTGGAAAATCAAGTCTCAGGGAATATCGGTTCGGTTCGCAACCGTGGCGCTGAATTCGCTGTAAGATATACCGATCAGATTGGAGATGTATCTTTCAGTGTGAGCGGAAACATATCCAAAAACTCAAACAAGATCCTGGATATGGGTCCCAATAATAACAGTATTTCCAGCCACTGGATTTATGCCGAAGGTTATCCTATCGGTTCTTACCTGATGTATAAAACAGATGGTTTGCTGACTGAAGAAGATATCCGGACAGGGAACTATGTTACGAATGGACCTACACCTCAGGCAGGAGATATAAAATATGTGGATGTGCATCAGGATGGCGTATTAAATGAAGATGACCGTATAATTACAAAAACAGATGTGCCTGATCTTACCTATGGTATTGGTATAACATTAGGATATAAAGGTTTTGATTTTTCGGTTTTCGGACAAGGGATAGGAGGCGTACATACCTATTTTGACGGGGAAATGGCGCATGCTTTTTTCAATTATTCCGGACCGAGGGAATATCATCTGGGACGGTGGACCGTAGATAATCCGGATCCGAATGCCGTCTACCCGCGTATTTATACTTCCGGAGCAGGTAACTCTACTTACAATCAGCTTCAGTCTGACTTTTGGTTGTTCAAAGGAGATTATTTCAGGGTGAAAAATATGACTTTGGGTTATACTGTACCCCGAAATATTATAGATAAGTGGTCTTTGAGTGCACTTAAGCTGTATCTGTCTGTAGAAAATCCATTTACAATCCGTGCTGATAAACGTATGAAAGACTTCGATCCGGAAGCCGGATCGGGAAGAGCTTATAATACGTCAGGTACGCAGACGTATACATTTGGAATTAATCTTTCATTTTAAAAAATTGACTTATGGAAAAATATATTAAATCAATAATATCTTTATCAATTTGTATGGTGTTTGTATTCTCATTTACAAGTTGTGATAACGATGTGCTGCCAACAGCAGATACGAGTGCCGACTCTTATTGGAGAACGGAGCGGGATGCCTGGTTGGTATTAAACAATATTTATACTACACTTACTCCGGGTATGGGTGTTTACGAGGATTCGTACACAGACGATGTGTATAGTCAGTATCCGTGGGATGGCAATGGCCCGATTTTCTTACGCGACGGTCTTAGCGCTGCGACAGGTGCGGATTGGGATTTTGTCGGTATCCGCAGGGTAAATGATTTCCTGGAGAATGTGGATAGATGCGACATGAATGATGGAGTTCGTGAACGAATGAAAGCGGAAGCCAGGTTTCTCAGGGCTGTTAATTATTTATCCAAAACACTGGAGTTAGGTAAGGTGCCTATTATAACTACCGTTTTAGCACCAGGCACCCAGAATATAGAAAGAGATTCGGTAGAGCAGGTTCGTCAGTTTATTATAGACGAACTCAGGGAAGTTTCCGGGATTTTGCCGGATGCTTATTCCGGAGGCTATTTACAGGAAAGAGGCAGAGCTACCCGTTATGCAGCTTTGGCTTACCTATCCAGGGCTGCTTTACTGTTTGGAGATTATTCGTTGGCAGAGTCTGCAGCCCGTCAGGTGATGGCTGGGCCGTTCTCTTTATTTACCATATCCACTCTTACTGCGGAACAGGAAAAAGAAGCCGTTGAAATGGAACAATACATCGATTTTGATGCTTTAGGGATTGACAGGGACGCATTTGTAAGAGGAATGTTTAGTTATGAATCTCTATGGCTTCCGGATTATGCCGGCCCGGAGAATGTGGAATATATATTTTCCAGGCAATATGCGGAGAATCAGCCTGATCAGGAAAACTGGATCGCATATCTGGCATTACGTCCGAACCAATTGGGAGGATGGTCTGCGACAACTCCTACACAGAACCTGGTTAATTCCTACTGGTCGGTTACTGGAGAAGAACCGGATCTTCTTTCCGTAAGTGAAAGAGCGAATGGATTTAATCAATTATACAATGAATTCCTGGCATCCGGACTGACTTTTTCCGAATTTTGCGAACAAAAAGTGGCCGATGGTACCATTAAAGATTATACATTCATTCAGGAATTAAGGAACCGCGACAGCCGGCTGTATGCCTCTATCTTGCTTCCTTTCAAAGGCTGGTTTGAAACTGTTCAGGGAGGGGATGATTTTTATTACAGATGGTGGCCTACGAATGTTCCGGGAAACAAATCTTTATCGGGGTATAATTTCCGGAAAATGACTCCCCTTGACAGATCGAGCAGTGGTAACGATGATGGAACAGCCGATTATCCGAACTTCCGTTATGCAGAAATCTTATTGATATTTGCTGAAGCTCATACGCATACAACAGGATACGATGGCGAAACCCGCGCTGCATTGAATGAGATCAGGAACCGTTGCGGTATGCCGGATGTGCCTACTGCCTTAAGTACGGATCAGGCTTTGGATCTTATCCGAAAGGAAAGACGCATCGAACTGGCAGGAGAGGGAGCCCGGGCTATGGATTTAACCCGTTATTCCGATTCTTATTGGTTAAATACATTAAATAATGTGCCGATTGTAACCCCTAGCGGAGGAATACTTCTTACCATGAGATGGTCGGAACGGATGCGTTTGCGTCCATTACCTCAGGAAGCTATTGACCGTAATCCTATCTTAGGACAAGATCAGAATCCAGGTTATCAATAAGTTGTTTTAGGTTAATAATTTAATTTTATGAAAGAAGCCGTAGGTGAATTGAATCTACGGTTTCTTTTTTTAGATCCCTATCTATTTTTATTCAATATATTTTTCAAAGGTTTCTTTGGCTATTTCTATAACATTGCCGGACGGTTTGGAAGGATAAGGATTGTTCATCCGGGTCCATTTTTCATCCATGCTAAAGAAATCTATTTCCTGGGGTTCTTTCCCTTCCATCTTTTCTATCAGATAATCAAAGTAAGTTTTCCATCTTAAATAATATACGTCTTCCAGTACGCCGGCCCATTCTTTATAGGCATAATTGTGTAATCCTCCGGAACTGGCCCGGTTGCCCCATACGGTTATCTGCGTGCGGGCATTCCATTCGTATAAGTTTTTTTCAACTTCATTATTTCCGATTTTTCTTGCCTGATTTGTCCATGTCCCTAACATAAATTCAGAACGGGTGTTCAACAAGCGATCCTGAATCATTATTAAATCTAAAAATTCCTGACTAAGTATTTTGAATTGTAAGATATCTTTATCTTTATAAGCCTGACTTATCTCTTTTTGAAGATAAAAAGCTTTATTTGCTACCGTTTGCCGTATTACATCTACAAGGTCGTACTCAAAATTATTATTTCCTTTGAAACGATCGGCCACTGCCAGCATATTTTTAGCAGCTAGTTTTACAGAATCCGTATTATAGAATGGCTTGGTCTGAGAGCAGCAGGAAACTTTTCGAATTTCTAATCCGGGTAAAGCGGCAAAAACCGATTCGGCCGTTCCTTCCTGGGTCGATCGGGGCGGACAATTGTATACGGTCATTGCCAGTATATTCCATGCTTTTAGTAAGTTTTCATCTTCAGCACCGTAGCGTGCTTTAATATAGCTTTTTATCCAATCTTCGTAAGAGAATCTTTCTTTTCTCCAGGGCAATTCAAAGAGTAGTTCGTACATTACAGGATTATTCTCAATAGCTTCCATGGTAGCGCCTACTCCCTGTAATGTTTGCCCGCTGGTGTGGTTGCCGGCGTCGTAATAATAATCGATTACAGGTTTCATTTTACCATGCATGCCGGTACGTCCGCCAAAATTCAGTAACATGCAATATACCCAATTGTGCTTCCCGTATCCTTCCGGTCTGTACCACGACGACCATTCCATTCCCCACATAGGGCGGCTCTCACTAAACAAATCGAGGATCAGAATATCTCCTTTTTCCATATTTTCAATCATCTCCGGGCGTGGATTGGCCTGCCAGGCTTGCGCCACCCATACAG
>JAJBTS010000332.1 GCA_020860885.1 Bacteroidales bacterium | reverse complement strand
AAGACACCATGGGTGAAGTTAAAGTTCCGGAAAAAGCTTATTGGGGGGCACAGACTCAACGGAGTATAAATAATTTTAAGATATGCAGAGAAACAGATATTATGCCTGTTGAAATTATACGATCTTTTGCTTATCTTAAAAAGGCAGTTGCACAAACGAATTGGGAAGCAGGTATCTTATCGAAAGAAAAGAGTAATCTGATTACCAAAGTGTGTGATGAGATACTGAATGGTAAATTGGATGATTCTTTTCCTCTGGTTATCTGGCAAACAGGTAGTGGTACCCAAAGCAATATGAATGTAAATGAGGTGATAGCCAACCGGGCCCATGTAATAAACGGAGGAAATTTATCAGATACTTATAAAATATTATCTCCCAATGACGATGTGAATAAGTCACAGTCTTCTAACGATACCTTTCCGACAGCTATGCATATTGCAGCCTATAAAGTATTGGAAGATAAAACATTGCCTGCAATAGAGAAATTGAAAGATGCATTAGAAGCGAAAAGTGAGGAATTTATGTCTGTCGTTAAGATAGGAAGAACTCATTTTATGGATGCCACTCCGCTTACTTTGGGGCAGGAATTCAGTGGGTACGTTTCCCAGTTGGAGCATGGTATCCAAACCATTCGTAATGCTCAAAAACATCTGGCTGAATTAGCCTTGGGAGGAACGGCTGTTGGGACCGGGATAAATACTCCTGAAAATTATGCGGAAAATGTTGCCCGGAAAATTGCTTCTTTGACTCACTTGCCGTTTGTAACCGCTCCTAATAAATTTGAAGCTTTAGCCTCGAATGATGCGGTGGTAGAAGCTCATTCTGCATTAAAAACGGTTGCTGTAAGCCTTATGAAAATTGCTAATGATATACGAATGCTTAGCTCAGGACCCCGTTGTGGGATAGGGGAAATACATATCCCTGAAAATGAACCGGGATCATCTATTATGCCGGGAAAAGTAAATCCCACTCAAAGCGAAGCATTGACGATGATCGCTGCTCAGGTTATCGGAAACGATGTTGCAATTTCCGTGGGTGGTGCTACAGGTCATTTTGAACTGAATGTTTTCAAACCTATGATAATCTATAATTTTTTGCATAGTGCAAACCTCATAGCAGATGGTTGTGTAAGTTTTACAGATAATTGTGTTAGTGGAATTGAACCTGTATACGATACTATCAGGAAACATTTGGATGATTCTTTGATGCTTGTTACTGCATTGAATCCTAAAATCGGATATTACAAAGCGGCTGCTATAGCTCAAAGAGCCTATAAAGAGGGAAAAACCCTGAAACAGGCGGCAATAGAATCCGGGGAAATTACGGCAGAAGAATTTGATGAATGGGTGAATCCGGAAAAAATGATCTAATATTTATTCCCGGAATGGATTGTTGTCTCTCCCGCCAGGGATAATTCCATCTGTTCTCTTACTTCTTCTCTGGAGAGCCCATGTCCAAAAAGAAACATTAGCTTGGTAACGGCAGCTTCGGTGGTTGTATCATAGCCGGATAAAACACCTATTTCTTTTAACATTTCTCCGGACTGGTAGCGATCCATCTCAACGGACCCGGAAGCACATTGAGTAACATTTACAATAATAATACCTTTTTCTGCCGCTTCTTTGATAATATTCAGAAACCAGTTTCCGGTAGGGGCATTGCCTGCTCCGTAGGTTTCTAATATTATTCCTTTCAGATGAGGAATGGACATGGTTGCACGAAGCGTATCTGCAGATATACCAGGAAATAATTTGATTATCGTAACATTCGGATCTAGCCAGTAGTGAAATTTAGTAGGGCCTTCTCCGGGCTTTAATATTAAATTGTGCTGATAGATAATATTGGTGCCGGCTTCAGCCAAAATAGGATAATTGAACGAATTAAACGCTTTGAAATTGGCAGCGTTAATTTTGCTGGTACGATTTCCCCGCATCAACAGATTTTGGAAGAAAATACAAACTTCGGGAACGAAAGCGTTGCCTTGCCGGTCTTTATCAACAGCAATTTCTAATGCAGTAATAAGATTCTCTTTTCCATCGGTTCGTATTTTCCCGATGGGAAGCTGAGAGCCGGTAAGTATGACAGGCTTACTCAGATTCTCTAACATGAAACTCAACGCGGAAGCGGAATAAGCCATAGTATCGGTACCGTGCAGTATAATAAAACCATCGTATAGCGGATAGTTATCTTCAATGATACGAACCAGATCTTTCCATTTCTCAGGATACATGTCGGAAGAATCAATAGGGTGCTCAAATTGTATAATATCAATCTTAAATCTCAATCGTTTTAGTTCAGGTACATACTCGGAGAGATAATCAAAATTGAGTGGTTTAAGTGCACCTGTCGTAGTATCTTCTATCATTCCGATAGTTCCTCCGGTATATATTAGGAGTACTGAAGCATTATGATCTAACATATTGATAAATATAATTTCCCGGCAAAGTTAGTTATTTGAAAAAATAAAACAACGATCACTTATATTTTTAAAAACGATATATCACAATTGTTATAAATAGAACTATTTGTATTAATTTTGGAGTAAAATCCTTATATCAGACATGATCTTATTTCCAAATGCAAAAATTAACCTTGGATTAAATGTGGTATCCAAGAGGCCTGATGGTTATCATAATATCGAAACAGTTTTTTATCCTATTCCTTTGTATGATGCATTGGAAGCTGTTCCTGCGAAATCCGGCGTAGGGAATTTTGTACAATCCGGCACAGAAATAGAAGGGGATCCGAAGGATAATCTTGTAATGAAAGCATTAAATTTATTAAAGAAAAACTATTCAATACCAGAAATAGATATTTATCTATTGAAGAAGATCCCTTTTGGGGCAGGATTGGGAGGAGGCTCTGCGGATGCAGCTTTTATGCTTAAACTTATCAGTGGTTTGGCACAACTTAACTTATCCGGGGATGAGCTCGAAAAGTATGCTGCTAAGTTGGGTGCCGATTGTGCTTTTTTTATTCGCAATGTACCTGTATTTGCAGAAGGTATAGGAAATCTTTTTACACCTGTTCCTCTGTCATTAAAAGGTTATTATTTGATGTTGATTAAGCCGGATATTTATGTGTCTACTCAGGAGGCGTATACTAATATAATGCCGGCAATGCCTGAAAGGTCCGTAAAAGAAATAATTCAGACCCCTGTTGAAAACTGGAAGGATCAATTAATAAATGATTTTGAAACAACTGTATTTCATAAATATCCCGAAATAGGAAAAATAAAAGAATGGATGTATGATAAAGGTGCGGTTTATGCCAGTATGAGTGGATCCGGTTCTTCTGTTTTCGGACTTTTTAGGGAAGAAGTGGAACTTTCGGGAGAGCATACCTCTTATCTCCTAAAATTTGATTCTTGATAATGTATTTAAAGATTTTATTAAGAAAGCTGGCTTTTTGCGGTTCTTTATTTAGATAAGCACTGGAGAATTCGTAATTTCTGTGCAAATCCAAGTTTCAAATATTCACAAATAATAACTAACTTCGAACGCTTAAAATTATTTATATCATGAAAATATACAATACTTTACTATTACTATCACTAGTTTTAGTGAATAACACCCTTTTTGCTCAGAAAGAAATACCTGTGCAAAAGATGAAAGCATCTACTTTAATCCCACTTTATGATCCTATCTTGATCGATAGTCTGGATGTTAACAAAAAAGCTTTCGAAACAAAAAAACTATTACAAACTCCGGTTGATTTTGAAATTGTTAAGGAGAGTTCGAATACAATCAGTGCGGGAAAAGATAGTGTTTTTATTATGGAAAAAGCTTCAGTAGATACGAAAGCGCCAACCCGGAATAAAGCCATTCAACTTTTTTCTTTTAATATAGATGCAGACCGTTACTGTAAAGCAGAACTGCATTTTAAATCGACGGATATGCTGGAAGTATATATTGATGGAAAAAAAGAAAAGAGCAAAGATACAAGAGAAGATAGCCTTTCTAAAGCTAAGGAACTGAAACTAGATTTGAGCTTAGAGCCAAGGCGTTATGAAGTAATTATTAAACGTTTAGCCGAATCGAAAGATTCCTCCGAATACAAATTGAAAGCCTATCTTAAACCTGCGGAAAAAGATTCTATGGCAATGATTTCTCTTTCCCTGGACGGAAAAAGAAGAATGACCTTTAATGATGTCATTGAGGGGAGCCGTATTGCTTCTTCGAATCTTTCGCCGAGTGGTGAATATTTCCTGATTAATATGTGGACAACCACTCCGGGAGGAAAAAGTGTCTATAATCACGAATTGAGAGATTATAAAACCAATCAAATAATTTATCGTTTCCCATCGGGAGTTAATCCCCAATGGTTAAACGATAAGAACCAGTTGATATATTCCCGGGCAGGTATCAATGACAGAGATTTGGTAATATTGGATGTTCCTTCTTTTAAGGAATCAGTTATTGTGAAAGATATGAAGTTTAGTTCATTCAATATGTCACCGGATGGACAGATGTTGATTATGAGTCAACGGGAAGAAATTCCTGCCGATAAAGGAGATTTGAAAAGAATACTGTCGCCTAGTGATCGTTCCGGAGCATTCAGGGGAAGATCTTCTCTTTACCTTTACAATGTAAACGATAAAAGTTTGCAGCAAATTACTTATGGAAAAACAAATACTTATCTGTCGGATATTAGTCCGGACAGTAAAAAAGCATTGTTGTTTACTTCAGAAGAAATCATCACTCAAAGACCCTTTCGGCAGTCTACATTAATGGAACTGGACCTTTATACATTGGAATTGGATACCTTATTTCAAAGTCCGAGTATTTCCCGTGCCCTTTATTCTCCGGATATGAAAGATCTTTTGTTGTTCGGAGATGCCGATGCATTTAATGGAATAGGATTAAATATAGCATCGGGACAGACAGCCAATACTTATGATAAGCAAATGTTCATATACAATCTCCAGAGTAAGAAAGTAGATCCGATTACTAAAGATTTTGATCCTAGTATTGTGAATGCTCAATGGTCTGTCTACGATAATTTAATTTATGTCAGGGCGGAAGACAAAGAATACGTAAATATATATGTATACAATCCTGATAACAAGAAGTATACTAAATTAGATTTACCTGAAGAGATAATTGCTTCGTTTCAGGTTGCAGATAAACAACCATTGGCGCTTTTCAGAGGAGAAAGCCATATAAATGCTTACCGCGTATATGCCTATGAGCTGAAATCTAAGAAAACAACCTTATTAGCAGATCCTTTTAAAGAGCAGTTGGCAGAATTAGACCTTTCTCCTGCCCAAAAATGGACATTTACAGCTACGGCTACCGATACGGAAATTGATGGACGTTATTACCTCCCCCTTAATTTCGATCCGAAGAAAAAGTACCCTATGATTGTTTATTATTACGGAGGTACAAACCCAACATCCCGTACGTTTGAGTCGAGTTATCCTTTGCCGGTTTATGCCGCGTTAGGATATGTGGTTTACACCCTTGAACCATCAGGAACTACAGGATATGGACAAGAGTTTTCTGCCCGTCACGTTAATGCATGGGGAAATCCCACTGCTGCTGAAATTATCGAAGGAACTCAATTGTTCTGCGAGGCACATCCTTTTGTGGATAAATCGAAAATAGGTTGTATCGGGGCATCTTACGGAGGGTTTATGACTCAATATTTACAAACCCAGACAGATATTTTTGCGGCGGCAGTTTCTCATGCCGGAATAAGTTCGATATCCAGTTACTGGGGCGAAGGATATTGGGGAATCGGATATAGCTCAGTGGCAAGCGCTAATAGTTATCCCTGGAATAATCCGGATTTATATGTTAAACAAAGTCCTTTATTCAATGCTGATAAAATTAATACGCCTCTTTTATTGTTGCATGGTACCGTTGATACCAATGTTCCGATAGGGGAAAGTATCCAGATGTATAACGCTCTGAAAATATTGGGTAAACCCGTTGAATTTATTCAGGTAGAGGGTGAAAACCATGGTATTGCAAACTATAAAAGAAGAATTGAATGGAATAAAACTATTTATGCCTGGTTTGCTAAATGGTTAAAAGAACAACCCGAATGGTGGGAGTCATTATATCCTGAAAGATAAGAGTATAAATGTTTCCAAAAAAATAAAAAAATAAGATAAATTGTATACAATATAATTTAAAGTATTATTTTTGTAATTAAATAGGCATGGTTTTTAGTAATTGACTATTAACCCACTATCTAAACTTCAGATA
>JAJBTS010000372.1 GCA_020860885.1 Bacteroidales bacterium | reverse complement strand
TTCCATGTTGAGTTTCGATGAGTTAAAACAGAGGTCATATGATGTAGACATACCCCATATTTTATTGCTGAAATAGTTATAATATCCGGCTCTTTTTTTATCTGTTTGTTCTATCATCATTTGAGCTTCTTTTTCAGTGATGGAATTATTTTGTGCTATTATTTTTATACGGTCATTCATCTCTGCACTAATGAAGATGCTCAGTAGAGAAGTATGTTCCCGTAAAATATAATCAGCACATCTTCCAACAAAAATACACGATCCTTTTTGAGCTAATTCCTTAATTACATCACTTTGTATTTTGAATAATATTTCATTTGACAGATAATTTCCTGTTATGTCTCCCATATATTCGGATCTGAATCCGAAAAAGGAACTAAAAAACCCATGGCTGCTTTGTTCATCGGCTTTTTCAAAAAATTCTTTTCCTAATCCACTCTCCTGAGAGGCGAGATGGATAAGTTCTTTATCATAACAAGGTATTCCCAGTTTAGTAGATAATTTCTCTCCTAACAGTAGTCCTCCACTACCTAATTGTCTTCCTATAGTAATAACATAATTCGTTTTCATGATAAATACATTAAAGTTTACTTATATAGATGCTTCTTTACCTGATTTTATTTTTTTACTTTCCAGCCACAATAATATGGCCGCTAATATCACTGCCATAAAATCAGCAATGGTCATACTTGCCCAGACTCCTATTGTTTGAAAATAGGTTGGAAGAATCAGTAATAATGGAACTAAGAATATAATTTGTCTGGTCAATGATAAAATGATGGCTTTTTGAGGCTTTCCGATGCTTTGGAAAAAAGTAGAAGTAACCATCTGAAATCCAACTAAAGGATACATTGCAAATACCCATCTTAATCCGGGTACAGCCATATTAATTAAATTGTCTTCTGTTGTGAATATAGATGCTACAGCATGAGGAAATAATTGAACAATAATAAATCCAATTACCATAATAAGCGTTGCATATAATATGGCTTTTTTTAAGACTTCTGTAACACGGTCAAATAATTTTGCTCCATAATTATATCCTGCTATTGGTTGCATTCCCTGATTTAACCCCATTACAATCATGATAAAAAGAAAAGCGATCCTATTCACAATTCCATAAGCACCTACAGCCAAGTCTCCTCCATATTTGATAAGTTGTTGATTAATAACAATAACAATAATACTACTGGCTGCATTCATTAAAAAAGGAGCCATGCCTATGGATAATGAATCAACTACTATTTTCTTTTTTAATTTATATATTCCTTTTTTCCAGTGAATGAAATAGTTTTTATCATTAAAAAGATGAAATTGCCATGCTAAGACAATGACCTGAGATATTACTGTTGCAAAAGCTGACCCTTTTATGCCCCAACCAAAACCGAAGATAAAAAGTGGATTTAAAACCAGGTTTATTAGTACGGTATATATTGTTGCCATCATAGCTTTTTGAGGATTCCCTGAAGATCGAAGCAATGCATTTAATCCCAGATACATATGTGTAACAACATTTCCAAAAAGAATAATTTTCATAAAATTATGTGCATATGGAAGGATATCCGGACTTGCACCAAAAAAAATAAGTAAAGGATCCAAAAATAAGAGTATTACTACTGAAAAGGTAATTCCCATAATAAGATTGAGAACAAAAACATTTCCTAAGATATCATTAGCGGTTTCATAATCTTTTTGCCCCATACGTATGGATAGGAGAGTAGAAGCTCCTACTCCGACTAGAGATCCAAATGCGGCAGCCAGGTTCATTAACGGAAAAGTAATTGCAAGCCCGGATAAAGCTAAAGGCCCCACTCCATGACCAATAAAGATACTGTCTGTTATATTGTATAAAGAAGAAGCTGTCATTGCAATAATAGCCGGAATGGCATATTGCATGAGCAGCTTGCCTATATTCTCTGTTCCTAAAGAAACAGGTGCATTTTCATTTTTCATCTTTTGCCTTTTTAAGCTGCAAAGGTAATAAACAAAAAGGTAAAATAATCTTAATTAAAAATTAATTAAAGGGGATATTCTTCAAAGGAATAGAGTTGAGTTGATAGATATCTTTCACCTGTATCAGGAAGAATAACAATAATATTTTTGCTTTTATTTTCTTTCCGCCGGGCCACTTCTGTTGCTGCATAAACAGCAGCTCCTGAAGATATCCCTACTAATAATCCTTCTTCTTTAGCCAATTGACGACTGGTCAAGAAAGCTTGATCATTACTTACCTGAATAATTTCATCTACAATTTCAGGATTGTAGATTTTAGGGATAAATCCAGCTCCGATACCTTGTATTTTATGCGGTCCTGGTTTACCCCCTGAAAGTACTGGAGAGTCTATTGGTTCTACAGCAATCACCTTTATCTCCGGATTATATTCTTTCAGAACTTGTCCAACACCTGATATCGTGCCTCCGGTTCCTACTGCTGAAATGAAAATATCCACTTTCCCGTCTGTATCTTCTAATATTTCTTTTGCAGTAGTCCTTTTATGAACGGCAGGATTAGCCGGATTTTCAAATTGTTGTAATAATACCGAATTAGGATTTATGCTTTGAATTTCTATAGCTTTATTAATAGCTCCTTTCATTCCCTCTGCTCCAGGTGTAAGGACTAAATTAGCTCCTAAAGCTTTAAGTAAATTCCTCCGCTCTAAACTCATTGTTTCCGGCATAGTTAAGGTAATTTTATAACCTTTAGATGCAGAGACGAAAGCCAATCCTATTCCTGTATTTCCACTGGTTGGCTCTATGATTTCATATCCGGGTTTTAAAATACCTTTAGATTCCGCATCTTCAATCATGGAAAGTGCAATTCTATCTTTTACACTTGACAGAGGATTAAAATACTCTATTTTACCTATCAAATGTGCTTCTATTTTATGAGACTTATTGTAGTTACTTAACTCCAATAGAGGAGTTCTTCCGATTAATTCTGTTAATTTTTTAGCAATCTTTGCCATAGTTCGTTTTATTTTAAATCATATAATAATACTTCTACTGCTTTGAGTAGTTGTTCATCTTCTCCGTTTATCAATTTCTCAGGTGAGTTAGCTATCTTGATGTCTGGTTCCAATTGCTGATTTTCCAGATAACTACCGTCGGGCAATTCATATCCAATGATAGGTATACCGAATAGTAAACTAGGATCCTGTAATGTTTCCCATGATACGCTGGTCATAGTTCCCGGAACAGGCATTCCGACTAATTTTCCTATACCTACGTGTTTATATACCCAAGGAGAACCATGTGCATTGGAATAGTTTGCTTCTCCCATCACCATAATAGAGGGCTTATTCCATCTTCGGCTAGGCATATCACAAACTTCCACCCCACGAATGACCTGTGTGAAATATTTTTTCCCACTGAACAATACTTCGAGGTCTTCGTGCAAACGGCCACCGCCATTATAGCGAGTATCGATAACAATACCTTCTTTATCATTAAATTTACCTAAAAGATCTGAGTATATAGAACGGAAGCTTGGATCTCCCATACTTTGAATATGAACATATCCTAATCTTCCATTAGAAAATTTATCTACATCAGATTCTCTTTGTTTCACCCAACGTTTATACAATAGATTATTCAATGTACCACTTGAAATCGGTTTAATTACTTCCTCCCATTTTTCATGTGACTTAGGGTCATAGAAAGACAACAGTGTATTTTGCCCTACTTTCTTATTTAATAGTAAGAAGTAATCATCTCCTTTATGGATTTTTATTCCATTAATAGCTTCTAAAATACATCCTGTTTTGACTTTGCTTTCAGCATTGTCAAAAGGGCCTTTTTCTATAACTTCGTCAATCAATAAACCGTCTTTATCGTAGGACCAGGAAAATAATAATCCCAAATTAGCAGTAACATCCGGATTTGAAATTTGTGGTGAATACCGGGCTCCATTATGGGACGAATTTAATTCACCCAACATTTCACTCAATAATTCACAGAAATCAAAATTATTGTTTATGTAAGGAAGAAATTTTGAATATGTTTCCTTCATAAAAGACCAATCAACACCATGAAGACCCTTAACATAAAAACGTTTATTTTCCTGTGTCCATGCATGTTGGAACATATATTCTCTTTCCGCAGCCAAATCCAGATCCATTTGTGCATTAACGCTTATGGCCTCCTTTTTGTTGCCCGATAAAGTGATTTTCTGAGGAGAAGTTCCTAATGAAAATAATATTTTTCCTTCATTATCAAGCAACAAGCGTCCTCTTCCTGCACCTTTAATTTCTAATTTAGTTTCCCTGGTTCGAGTGCTGATAGACCAAAGATCATAATCTTTTTCGAACTGTGATAAATAATATAATTTATCTCCTTCTTTTGTTAATATAGCATCTGCAAGGTTGGACGAATTAGGAGTTACACGAACAATCCTATCTTCGATATTCTTTAAATCCAGAAAAATGTCATTGATAGTTTCTTTATTTGTAGAATCTTTAGTTTCTTCGTTATTTTTTGCTTTTTTTTCTTCTTCTAAAAGCTTAAAATCATCCTCACTTAAACGGTACTTGTCGTAAGCATTTTGATTCATAAAAATCAGGAAAGCATCGTTTAAAGATCCCCAGGATGCATGACTACGCATACCATATCTTTCTGATAAAAATAGAATTGCATCACCATCTAACACCCATTTTGGATTTAGGTCCGTATAACCACTATTGGTTAAATTAACTATTTCTCCTCCTTGAGCGCTTACCAATCCTATGTCATAATAAGGATCATGCTTATTGGGAGAATAAACAATCACAAACCATTTGCTATCAGGAGACCATTCGTAGGAAATATCTCCTGAAGAGTTAGGATTGGCGGTGCCATCTGTAATCTCCCGGACCTTCTTACTATTTATATTGTAAACCATAAGTTTATGACGATCCTGGATGAAAGCAATTTCTTTACCATCCGGAGAGTATTTAGGATGAATTTTTTCCGTTTCTGATGCTTTAAATAAAGGTTCTTCTTTTATTACAGTGGCATTAAAGAAAAACGGTTCCTCTTTCCGTGTTGTTTTTGCGATGTACAAATTCCATACTCCCGATCTTTCAGAAGCATAAGCAATTGATTTACCATCCGGAGAAAAAGATGGCATATCGTCCTGGGCTGTTGCATGTGTGATTCGCTTCGTATATTTATAATCTACAGAGGAGACAAAAATTTCTCCCCTCATAACGGAAGCAACCTGTTTTCCATCTGCAGATATAGTTTTGGTGATTACGTTTTTATTGCTGATAGTTTCTATATCATTTTTCTTATTATCTTCTGTTATAGATACACTTACTTTTTCTGGCTCAGAAGATGAAGAGGAAAGGGTATAAATTTCACCATCAAACCAAAAACATAATTTTCCACTTCTGTCTATACTTAGGAAACGTACCGGGTGATTTTTGAAATGAGTTATTTGCTTTAGATTTTCAGGATTATTGATTGGGAAAGACCATACATTGTATGATCCGGATTGTTCACTTAAAAAGTATGCTGTAGAATTATCCGGACTGTAAACCGGATTAATATTCTCTCCCTTGTAAGAGCTAAGTTTTGTATGAGATTTATTTTTCAATTCATACAACCAAATATCACGGGTAACGGAAGATGTATGGTATTTTCTCCATTTGTCTTCTTGCCCTTTTTTATCTTGATATAGAAAAGTCTTACCATCGGATGAAAAGGAAATTGCATCTACCGGAATAGCTAATACCTGTTCCGGTCTACCTCCCTTGACAGGTACCTGGTATAATTCGGACATCACACCTGAAGGAAAAGCTGCACTTTTTGCCGGGGCCTGTATTTTACTTCCATATACCACAAATTTATTGTCGGGAGTGAAAGTATAAGGATACTCGTTTCCTGAAAAAGTAGTTAAGCGATCAGGAGACCCACCTTTTGCCGAAATAGTAAAAATATCAAAGTTCCCGAAACGATTACTCGCAAATGCAATGCATTTACTGTCTGGCGACCATACGGGCATATAATCATGAGCAGTATGTAAAGTGATCTGTTTGGCTTCACCTCCTTTACTGGAAACAACGTAGATGTCTCCCTTATAAGAAAATGCTATTTGCTGGCCATCGGGAGAAATGGAAGGATATCTCATCCATAAAGGATTTGCGGAAATAATAGTTAGAGATAGTAATAGAAATAATGTGATGAAATAGATAGTTTTCATGCTCCAATTAATATTATTTATAGTTTGAGTGTGTCTAAGTGATAACTTTATATGATTCACGCTGTACTATTC
>JAJBTS010000045.1 GCA_020860885.1 Bacteroidales bacterium | reverse complement strand
TCCATTTCCTTTTCCTGCGGCGTAACTTCCGCGGTAGCCCGCAACGGGTTTAAAACTTCTTCTACAACTGTAGGCGGGACGACATACCTGTTGTACCGTTTATCGATAACCTGGTGTTTTTTGAACGTACGGATCAGGTAATATTTCCCGTTGTTATAAAAAACAGGAATCAATATATTTGCTTTCTCCAATTCGGAAAGCCAGCCGGATACCTCAGAGACAGGAATATCATCGTAAGGAAATATCTTCGACTTTAAGAGGATGGGATTGTCTTTAAATACCCCCTGGTCGTCTGCATGATTCCATAAGCCAATAAAGAAGAGCCTTGCGGCGAAAGGGAGGTTTGCTACTTTTTCGTCTTCCCAGAATTCGGGTTTAATTGTCCGGATGCGTGCCATAGTTTTGTTTTGATTTTTAGTTAGTAAATTTTCGCACGTCCCATTTTTTCAAATCGTGGTCGCATTTAAAAAAATGAGACGTGCCATTTTTTTGGATTCTATAGATGCAAAAAGAATGTACCTATAATGTACAACAAAGATATAGATACATATCAGGAAAAGTTCATTTTATTTGTTAAAAGACTTGTTCTGCAGTCCGCAAAATTTCCTACTTAGGGTATCCAAAAAGAACTTTTCGGCAAAAACAAGACTCGTCCTGAATAACCTTTACAGATTTATCAGGACGAGCTCTATTTTAATGAATATTTATCAGGGAACAATAAAGATTGCTACGCGGTTCCAGTCATTTTCATCGAATGGTTGAACCGTATCACCGAAATAAGTGATTTGTAATCTGCTTCGTTCGATACCGAATCTGTTCACCAATACATCGGCAACCGCTTTAGATCGGTTTTCCGACAACTTCATGTTATGCTTCGGATTACCTGTATTTTTATCCGCATAACCTGCGATCTGGATTCGTGCATTCGGATGATTTATAAGATATTGAGCAGCTTTTGCGATGCTTATCAACTGATTGTCGCGTACCACATAGCTATCCAGTGTAAAGAACACAGGAGTAAGCATTTCTCTCTCTACTTCCGGTTCCGGACAAATTACCAAAGGAGGACAAATAACTTCCGGACGATTGCGAAGATCATTGATGATCTGATTGAGATGATCCATATCACAAGGCTGTATGACAGGAGTTTTTATAAAATGGCGGAAATTAAATCTGTAACTCAATCCGAGAGTATAGTTTCCTACGAAATCCTGAGTCATATCACCCCCAACACGACGGTCGAAAATTTCCGGTAACATCAACAGTTGTCCGTCCAGGAATATTTGCCAGCGATCACTCAAACGGAAACCCAATTGAAGTCCGCCTTTCGCCATCATACTGTTTACGGCTGTCCTGTCGCCATCTTTCAGGGTATGAGCCCATCCCAAACCTGCATATACTACAGGATTAAAAAAAGCATCCGGATTGTATGTCGTAAATAAATTTTTCAGATTAACCATAAAATCTATAGAAGCACCTATATAGGTTATTTTATGGGTATAGCCCGGTCCGTGACCGGTTTGAATATATTCACCGTCTTTAAGAAAACGGTCAAAAATCAGTTGACGGCCTGCGGCGTTATTTTCGCCATCCATTTTAAAAGCAGGGATATAGTCATTACTTAAATTGGTGTGAAAAGGCTTGGGATGATTCTGCCCAACATACCAGGTTCCGAAACCTTCTCCCGTTCCATCCTGAGTAGACCAGATAGCAAAACCCTGAAGTTCAGCGGCAGTAGCACTGATACGTAAACCCCATACCGGAGAAAACCATTTACCAAAGGCAAAACCAAAAGTGGGTGTAAGCTGATCTTTGAAATCCATATAACGGGTTTCTTCACTCATCAATTGCCCTACTCCGCCGTTAACCGATATAAACCAATTATCTTTCGGCCTGTTAGCCACCCAGGAAGTCCTTACTGCCGTAGCAGAAGAATCGAGTTGAGTGTGTTCGTACATGTTATAAACAGTATAAGCCGTTTCATCATTAGGATACTGTTTTTCAATAGATAGCGGGTTGTCCTGCGCTTTCATCGCAAAAGCAAAGGGAAGACACAACACAATTAATAAAAGTAGACTTCTCTTTTTCATATGAAATAATGTTTAAATTATTTGGTTCTAATCTTTCTGATAAATGTTAACGATAACCTAAAAACCTCAAACACATATATTAACAAAAATGTATTAAACAATGCAAAAATAGCTTATTTTTTTTACATAACGCACTATTTGTATTATTTGTTTAATTTCTGAAATTTATCTAACTTGCAACACTTTTCAATTTATGTATATGTTGCAAGGGAAAAAAGTTGTTTTAGGCATTACCGGAAGTATAGCTGCTTATAAGGCTGCGTACCTCAGCAGGGCACTAATAAAAAAAGGAGCGGAAGTCCAGATTGTTATTACTCCGGCAGGGAAAGAGTTTATTACTCCTGTTACTTTATCCGCTTTAACCCAGAAGCCGGTTATCAGTGAGTTTTTTACTGCCAACGACGGCACCTGGCACAGCCATGTCGATATAGGTTTATGGGCCGATCTGATGCTCATAGCTCCTGCTACAGCAGCCACCATAGGGAAAATGGCTCATGGCATAGCAGACAATATGCTGATTACGACTTACCTATCCATGAAAGCGCCCGTATTCGTAGCGCCCGCCATGGACCTGGATATGTTTGCACATCCGAGTACTCAGGAAAATATCGATAAGCTCCGGTCCTACGGGAATATTATTATTGAGCCTGCCACGGGATACCTGGCCAGCGCCCTGGAAGGAAAAGGCCGGATGGAAGAACCGGACAATATCGTGAAAGTGCTGGAGGACTATTTCAAAAAAAAAAATGACTTAAATCAAAAAAAGATTTTAATAACTGCCGGTCCTACATATGAAAAGATAGATCCCGTACGTTATATTAGTAATTATTCTTCCGGAAAAATGGGATACGCATTAGCGGAAGAATGTGCGTCGCGCGGAGCCGAAGTCATTTTAATAAGCGGCCCGGTACAATTGAAAGCGAAAAATCCGAAAATTACAACCGTACAGGTAGAATCTGCGGAAGAAATGCACCGGAAAGCAAAAGAATACTTCCCGGAAACGGATGCGGGCATATTGTGTGCTGCGGTAGCGGATTTTAAGCCCGCCCATTACGCTGAACATAAGATGAAGCGCCAACCCGGTGAACCAATGGAATTAGTATTAATCCCTAACCCGGATATCGCAGCTTCTTTAGGTGAGATAAAAAAGCCTCATCAGATACTTGCAGGTTTTGCCCTGGAAACTGAAAACGGGATCCAAAATGCGGAAAGGAAATTAAAAAAGAAAAATCTGGATTTCATCGTATTGAATTCACTTAGTGACGAGGGAGCCGGATTTCAAAACAATACGAATAAAGTAACAATTATCGACTCCGGAAGTAATGTAATAGATTATCCTCTTAAGCCGAAAAAAGAAGTCGCTGAAGATATAATCGATTATTTAATGAATTATTTATGAACAAATTATTTTATATATTTTTTATTCTGTTCTGATTTTGTGCAACACATTACAATGCACAGGAACTGGACGCCCGTGTTTCTGTAAACAGTGACAGAATACAGGCTACGAATAAAAATGTTTTTACTACTCTGGAAAAAACCCTGAACGATCTTATTAACGGTACCAAATGGAGTTCTACCAGTTTTGCATCCTCTGAAAGAATAGAGTGTACTTTTACTCTTACTATCCTGGAACAAAACGACAATGTATTTAAAGCGGAACTTTTTATCCAGTCGAGGCGTCCGGTTTTTAATTCCTCTTACAGCACCACAATGTTAAATTTCCGCGATACAAACCTGGAATTCGAATACCGGGAAAATGATATTATACAAATACAGGAAAATACCCTGAACAATAATCTGGAAGCAGTCGTCCAATTTTACGCCAATCTTATTTTAGGTTTGGATTTCGACAGTTTTTCCCCATTGGGAGGAAGTGTATTCTTCCGAAACGCACAGTCGATAGCCAATATGGCGCAATCGTTGTCCTGGGGTGGATGGTCTTCTTTTGAGAACAACCGGTACAGGGGAGCTATCATTAACGCTTTCTTAGACGAGACACTTAAGAACTATCGTCAGCTATGGTATACCTACCACCGCAAAGGACTGGATGAAATGGCTGCTAATCCGGATAGAGGAAGAAGGACTATCCTGGAAGCCCTTCCCGTTCTTAAAGATGTTAAACAGGCTCGTTCGTCAGAAGTTCTCCTTCAGATGTTTGCAGATTCCAAACTGGACGAGATCGTATCTATCAGTGAAAAAGCAAACAAAGAAGAGAAAAAAGAAACGTACGATCTGTTGAGAAATATTTTCCCGAGCATGTCCTCACAACTGGACCCACTTAAAAAGTAAAGCCAAACCATGTTAAAGAGTTTAACAATACAAAACTATGCTTTAATTTCTCGCCTTGAAATGGATTTTAATAATGGTCTTTCTGTCATTACCGGAGAAACAGGAGCAGGAAAATCAATTATCATAGGAGCTCTTTCTCTGATTTTAGGACAAAGGGCCGACAGTAAATCCATCAAGAAAGGAGCGGATAAATGTATTATAGAAGGTCTTTTCGATATCTCTTCTTATAATCTGCAATCTTTTTTCAAAGAAAGGGATCTGGAGTTCGATCACAGAGATTGTATACTCCGTAGGGAAATATGGAAGTCGGGCAAATCGCGGGCTTTTATAAACGATACTCCTGTAAGCCTGGCCGACCTGAAAGAGCTGGGTACATCCCTCATCGACATACACTCCCAACATCAGAATCTCTTGTTGGGGAATAATGATTTTCAATTGCAGGTAATAGATACTCTCGCCGGAAACAAAAAACTGAGGGATAGTTACACAAAGACGTACGACGAATACAAGCTTTTGCAAAAGCAGCTGAAAGACCTGCAAGAGAAAGCTCATAATCATTCCATAGAACAAGACTACATCCGTTTCCAGTATCAACAACTGGAAGAGGCCGGATTAAAAGAAAACGAACAAACCGAACTGGAAGAAGAGCAGGAAATGCTCTCTCACGTGGAAGAGATAAAGAAAGGATTGTTCCATATCGAACAAATCCTTACCAGTGACAACGGAATCGTATCTTCTTTGAAAGAAAGCAGGAATATTTCCGGATCATTAAGTAAGATCTATCCGGCTTCTCAAAATATATACGAAAGGCTAGAAACGGCCTATATCGACCTGAAGGACCTATCCCTGGATATCACCCGGCAAAATGAGAACCTGGAACTGGATCCCGACAGGCTTCAATGGGTTACGGAACGGTTGGACCTGATCTACACCCTTCAAAAGAAACACAATGTCAACACATTGGAGGAGCTGATCGGATTGAAAGATAATTTATATGCCCAGTTGCAGGAAATAGAAAATTACGATGAAGAGATAAAGAAAAAGGAGAAATCCTTATTTCTTCATGAGAAAAAATTGACGGATCTGGCTCAACAACTATCAAAAACCAGAGTCAAGACCGTCAAATATCTGGAAAAGGAATTAACGAACAAGGTAAGTTCCATCGGAATGCCGTCGGTGCGGTTTATCTGTGACCTTAAAAAGAAAGATCATCCGTCAACGACCGGAATAGATGAAATTAGCTTCTTATTTACGGCCAATAAAAACGGGGAACTAAAACCTGTTTCCCAAACAGCTTCAGGCGGAGAGATCTCCCGGCTGATGCTCGGTATCAAGGCTCTTATTGCAGGAGCTACAGCCTTACCCACCATTATCTTCGACGAGATAGACACGGGCGTCTCCGGAGAGATAGCGGATAAAATGGGAACCATCATGCACGAAATGGGAAAAGTAATGCAGGTTATAGTGATTACCCATCTTCCCCAGATAGCCGCAAAAGGAGATTATCAGTATTTTGTATACAAAGAAGAAACGGATAAGGAAACAGAATCAAATATCCGATTGCTTTCTACCGAAGAAAGAGTCAAAGATATAGCTCAGATGTTAAGCGGATCAAAACTTTCCGATGCAGCTATACAGAACGCTAAAGAATTATTAAAATTAAACCATTAAATAAATGAAAGAAAATGAAATGATTTTCGGCACTCGTGCTGTAATCGAAGCAATTCAGGCAGGCAAAGAAGTAGATAAGATATTGATGCGCCGGGATTTGCAAAACGATTTGGCACGGGAGTTATTCAATATTGTAAAAAGTCCGCATATTCCTATCCAGAGAGTTCCCCCGGAAAAGCTGGACCGGCTTACACGAAAG
>JAJBTS010000171.1 GCA_020860885.1 Bacteroidales bacterium | reverse complement strand
GTCTTAAGTCATCTGGAAAAAAATATCAACTATCCCTTCCACCCGGAAGATTTTTATATTGTATCGGTTCAGCATCTGTTGGAATCTACCGGGTCTATGTTCGAATCTTTTATTAAGATAGGGTTTATTCCCTCACATATCTATCTGACCGGGAAGATTTATTCTACCCATAAAGAAACACAAGACAAATTGAAAGAGCTGGGAATCAACGTTATTGAATCCAGTTTTCCTAAAAAACTAGGATATTATTCAGAAAGTCTGGTTTCGGATATTTACAGGATGTGGGAAGAACTTTCAAAAGAATTAAAGCCGAACAGTAAAATAATCATTCTGGACGACGGAGGATATACACTCGTGAATATCCCCCAAAGTATTTTAGAGAATCACTCTATTTATGGGATAGAACAAACTACTTCGGGAATTAATATGATCAAAGCGAAAAAGAATTTTCCGATTATTCATTTGGCCGAATCAGCAGCCAAGGTAATTATCGAACCTCCCATGATCAGTGAAGCTGTGAAAATTCAATTGGGCGAGATTATAGACGAGATTAAGCCTGAAAGAATAGGAATTATTGGTTATGGACACATTGGGGAAGCCATTACAAAAAAATTCAGAAAGAATTACGCTATTTCTGTTTACGACAATAATAAAAAATTAAAGAGAGATGACGTGCCGGAAGGAGTCACATTTTGTGAATCATCTGATGAGTTATATCATTCCTCAGATATTATTGTTGGCGCCACTGGAAAAGACATTTCTCAAATGAGCTGGCTGGAAAATTCAACAGGGGATAAAATTTTAATTAGCGTTTCTTCCGGGGATGTTGAGTTCAATACCTTACTCAGAAAATCCAAGCCCTATCTCACAGAAGAAATTACCGATCCTTTACAGGTAATTTCCCTGAAAACCAGACAAAATCATTCTCTGAAAATACTGCGTGGAGGAATGGTGGCTAATTTTACAGGGAGCCGGCATTCCAGCCCCGGAGACAGTATTCAGATGACACGAGGTTTACTCTTTTCTGCAGTCATGCAAATATTAAGAGATCACCGGCATTTGTTTACGAATGATAATCCCATCATGCTGGATCCTTACCTGCAAAAAGAAGTAGTAGGAATCTGGTTTGAAGATCAACCGCAAAGAAAAACGGATTACTCCGAAGAAATACTTCTGGGATTTGAAGACATTGATTGGATTAAAGATCACTCCAATTAATTGGAAATAATCTTAAGGTTGGCTTTCATTTAATAACCTATCCCTCGGATGTACATCTGAGCACCTCTCGGATGTACATCTGAGAAGGTTGACGAATAGGATCACCACGTCTCTGGGATGTACATCCGAGAATTACTCAGATGTACATCCCAGCTACAAAGAAAAGCTATCTCCAAACAGTAAAGCAGCAACCAGCCTTTCCCTGTATAAACATCAAATCATAAAATACAAACGATTCTGAAGATTCACCTCTCCCATTCCTCCATCCAAATCGAGATATAAAATACTGATATCCGGATAAAGTTTTTTCAGTCTTTTCTCAATTCCTTTCGCCACAATATGATTAGCTATACATCCAAAGGGTTGGATACACACAACTTTCTTAACTCCCGACCGGGCAAAGCATGCTACTTCAGCCGCGATCATCCAACCTTCACCAAATTGATTGGAAAGACTTACTGCTTCCTGCGCATATTCCGCTTTTTTGAAAATCGATTCAGAAGGAGTATAATAGCGAAAATGCTTCATAACCTCTTCGCACTCTTTCAGTTTTTTAGTTACATATTTCCATAATAGCGGACGAGAAGCAGATACGAACGGATTTTTCTTTGTGCTACCATTATCTTCATGTACTTTTGAATTTATAAAGAACTGCAAAACGAAATCCATAATAGGCGGTGTTACGACTTCCATTCCCTTATCCCGCAACCAATCCGTCATAAAAGCCTGCGCATAATTATTATACTTAACGAATATCTCTCCGATCAATCCGATTTTTTCAAAGTTACGTTCATAAACCGGAACCGTATTGAAATCCGCTACAGCCTGCTCCAATAAAAGCATCAAACGTTTCGCATCATTTGCACGGATAGCTTCCGAACCTGCTTCCATGTAAAAATCAAAAACCTTTTGTGTATCACCTGCATTTTTTTCACGGGGTTTCACTGCTGCATACATCTGCTGAATGCTATCTCCATAAAGCACTGTATATATTGCTATATTAGCGAGTTTAACAACCGGCAGTTTAAATGCCCGCTGGTCATTCTGAAAAGTTTTCCCTGCAGTCAGAGCTAAAACCGGAATATCGGAATAACCGGCTCGTTCCAATGCGGTTTTTATCTGGGCTATGTAATTGGTTGCCCGGCATTGTCCTCCCGTCTGGGTAATAGAAACAACAACATTATCCAGATCATACTTCCCTGATTGCAATGCTTTGATAATATCTCCTACTACCAGTGTAGAAGGATAACAGACCTCGTTATGTCCATACTTTAAGCCCAGATCTACAGACAAACGATCCGACTTAGGCAGATTTTCTACTTTATATCCGGCTAATTCACCCAGAGCAGGAGCAAAAGGATTTATAAAGTCACACATCCAGGGAATGAGGACTACCTTAGTTCTATCTTTTTTGGTAAACGGAACATTATAGACTTCAAAAGACTCCTCCTTCTGATTCAGCGGATTACTGTTTTTCAAAGATTCCAATAAAGACCGCAAACGTAGACGAACAGATCCGGGGCTGGCAATCTCATCAATCCGGATAATTGTCAGGTTTTTTCCGGATTGCTTCAGAATAGCCATTGCTTCATCCATAATAAAAGAATCCGGTCCGCAACCAAAAGAATTCAGTTGAATCAATTGAACATTCGCAGGAAGTTTAGCGACCTGTAATGCCGATTGTATCACCCGGTTAGGATAAGACCACTGCGATACGATACTCAAATGGCTGTAACCGTTCTCTTCTTCTGCCCTGAAAACATCGTCCGTAAGAACAATAGCCCCCAAATCGGCTAATATTTGTCCTGTCTTTTGGTGAATCAGAGGATCGGCATGGTAAGGGCGACCAGCTATGACAAACACCGGCAGTTTCTTGTCTATCGCATCCAGTAATATCTTCTTTTGAAATCCGATTAAATTTCTTTTGCTTTCTTTTCTTACCTTTAAAGCTTCCTTAAAGGCCCGATTGAATACATCCTTTTTCACACCTAATTGTTCAAAATATTTCGCACAAGCTTTTTCCAATACCTTATCCGAATTGAACCCGACAACCGGGGCATCAAAAGGAATATTATGATTGCCTGACGGATCAATAGAGCTTCTGACAACATCAGGATACCCGCTTACAACAGGGCAGTTAAATGAATTATTAGAACTTTTGAACTCCTTCCGCTCCATAGGAACGTATGGATAAAATATCCGGTCTACTTTTTGTTCTATCAAAGCCAATATATGCCCATGAACCAATTTCGCCGGGAAACAAATATTATCCGACATAACCGTAGATACCCCTTTCTGATACAAAGAAAAAGTGGATTCGGGGGATAGAATGACATCATAACCGCAAGAAGTGAATAATGCATTCCAGAAAGGGAAGTTCTCGTACATATTCAGGACACGGGGAATCCCTATTTTCATACGCTTTTCTTCTTCGGGCTGCGATGTTTTATCCTGTAACCAGAGAATTTCGTTCTTTTTATCAAAAGCATTGTAACCCTTTTCCTTATAAGATCCTGAATTAAAAAAGATCTTTTCGCATTTATTTCCTGCATAACAGGTATTACCGTTTTCAAAGCGAAAACGCAATATAGAGCAGGTATTGGTACATCCCTTGCATTGGATTTCTTTGGTTTGAATGCTATTTAAAATACTATCCAGTGAATGAAAAGAAAAAGAAGACAATTTCTTTTCTTTATTATAACTTTGAGCAAACAAAGCGGCACCAAAGGCACCCATTAATTCCGGATGATCGGTCGATCCTACGGATTTTTCCGATAAGAGTTCCAGCGCACGGAATACAGCATCGTTCTTGAATGTCCCTCCCTGCACCACTATATGATCTCCGAGATGATTAAGATTCGATATTTTCAGCACCTTAAACAAACAGTTTTTCACGACAGAATAAGCCAATCCGGCTGCAATATCACCGACACTGGCATTTTCACGTAAAGACTGCTTAACTTTAGAATTCATAAAAACAGTGCACCGGGAACCCAGATCACCCGGATAACTGGCCAAACAGGCTTTCTGTGAAAACTCAGACAAGTCCATATGCATAGTTGAAGCAAAGTTTTGCAGGAAAGAACCGCATCCTGCCGAGCAAGCTTCGTTCAATTCTATATTAGAAATAACACCATTCTCTATAAAAATAGATTTCATGTCTTGTCCTCCAATATCCAGGATAAAGGATACTTTCGGATCTACAAATTGTGCTCCATACAAATGAGCCATGGTTTCCACCACACCAAAATCCAGATTGAGCGCCGAACGGATCAAATCTTCGCCATATCCGGTAGCCGCAGAACCAAGAACATTTATTCGGATATTCCGTTTCCGGCACTGATCGTAGAATTCGTCTAGCCCCTCAATGACTTTTTTTAAAGCATTCCCTTCATTCCCGGAATAATATTTATAAAGAATTCTATGTTCTTCGTCCAGAACTATAATTTTAGTAGTAGTGGAACCGGAATCAATTCCTATAAAACAATTAATTTCCGTTTCTCCTTCCAGCGAACGATAGCAAAGTTTCTTTATATTCCGCTGTGCCTTCCAGCTATTATACTCCTTTTCATCCTTAAATAAAGGCGGTAAAACATCCTTGCGAATACTAATGGATTGCGATAAAAGATCGATCAGTTGATTTATATGGAACGAATTAAAATCTTCTTTAATATGGAGCGCTGCTCCAAAAGCAGGAAAATACTCGCCATGATGAGGAAGAATAAATTTTTCACTTTCAAAATGTAATGCTTCACTAAAAGCGTCTTTTAGGGCAGGAATAAAAGTAAGTGGTCCGCCGACACACAATACCGGAGACTGAATATCGTAACCTCTTGCCAAACTGGTTATATTTTGCATTGCTACAGCATGTAAAGTAGATGCTGCAATATCCGGGACGGGAATGTTACGGCTTATCAGATTCTGAATATCCGTTTTGGCAAAAACACCGCATCGGGAGGCAATCGGATAAATTTTCTCTTTTTTTAATGCCTCCTTGTTCATATCTTCAACCGGAATATGCAGTAATGAAGCCATCTGATCGATAAACGCACCTGTTCCTCCGGCACAATTCCCATTCATACGGATCTCAGGATTCCTGTTCTCTTCAAAGAAAACCATTTTGGTATCTTCCCCTCCCAAATCCAGCAAGGGCGAGACATGGGTATCTTTCTTTGGCACCAGTTCAACGGAAGCCACTACTTCCTGAACAAAAGGAGCCTGGATTCTTTCCGCAATTCCCATACCGGCAGAACCCGTAAGGCAAATTTGAAAAAGACTTTCAGGAAATAAGTTATTGATCTTTAATAATTCTTCTTTTAATATTCCGGATACATCCGCTTTATGTCTTAAATAAGACTCATGCACAATTTGATCCTCATGATCCAAAACAATCAACTTTAAGGTAGTCGACCCGGCATCTATTCCTATTTTATAAGTATTTACTCTCATAAAGTTTTCAATTTATTATTTCTCTTTATAATCAGGGTTTTTCAGTGAATGAATAACAAACTCCACCACATCTTTTTTGTGCTTTTTTAATAATTCCATATAATCTTCTTTTGAAATATTCAAAAAAGCAGTTGCTACAGGGCTAAAAATAAAAGGATACATACATAAGGAAATAGTATTAAGTGCAAAATCAGGTAAAGAAACCTCCCTGACCTGGCCCGACCGCATTTCTTCCTTTATGCGTTCGGAAAGTTTCAGGAAAATACGATAAGGTTGCTTGGATTCCATCTTTTCCCTTAAAACATCCGGTTGCTGTGACAATTCATTAATGATGAACAAAGGAAATTCCGGATATTCGAAAAGAGTTTCGTAATAAACAGAGATCCACTGTTCCACCATCTCGAAAAAAGGCAAATCAGAATCTAAAATATTAAAAACACGACCGGTAAGTACTTCAAATATTTCATTAAATATATGTTCGAATAAATTATACTTCGATTGGAAATAGTAATTTACCATGGCAACATTGGTCCCGGCCTCTGCAGCAATATCTCTTACCGTAGTACCCTTAAACCCTTTCTTTACAAATAGTTTACGAG
>JAJBTS010000101.1:6002-6281 GCA_020860885.1 Bacteroidales bacterium | reverse complement strand
AGGTAAGAGAGAAATACAGGATCCAGTTCACCCGTCAAATCATCGTTATCTTCCTTTTTCCCCGTCATGTATACCACGATAGAATTATAATTGTCCTTGTCATCCTGCGTGTTTTTATAAAACTTTAGGAAGTCGGAGATAATTTCCAGATCTACATTCTTACTGATTTCGAATTCTTTGGGTTTTTGCATGGTTTTATAAATGAAAATGTTACATTCTTTTTATTACAGGTCTTTTGTTCAGCCTATACGATAAAGTGTTAGTTAACAAATATAAGGA
>JAJBTS010000101.1:0-5992 GCA_020860885.1 Bacteroidales bacterium | reverse complement strand
ATATTATTAAAAGCTTTCAATGAGGTAACCATTCGTAATAAGAAATAACAGCTAATGGTTACCTATTAGTTGTGACTTAAACTCAGGTATATATCCCAGCAGCTCTCGGGTATATACCTGAGTGGGGAGGTTATCCTTTTGACAAAGGCGTTCGGGTATATACCTCAGAGTTTCTGGGGTATATACCTGAGAGGTCAGTAAAAACAGATTGAACGAAAGGGTGTTTAAGAGGTTAAATAAGTCTCTTAGAATTAAATATTAGAAAAATGATTTTCGGTGGGCTCCCAATAGAAAGATATAAAAAAGAGGTGCCTGACATCTACAAGGCACCTCACTTTATATAAAAATGAATTATAAATTAATAACTATCTGGTGGTAATACTATCACTTCATTTTCCATAGGAGCTCCTGCTTCTAAAGCATCGTCGGTGAACCACGCATTGTCCCATGTATTTCCTCCAAAAGTGCAAACTCCATCTGAATATGTGCCACTTTCGCACCAGATCCATGAATTGGTGCCTTCGCCGAAAATATCTTCTCCTAAATCCTGAGGATCGATAATGGCAGTACCATTTTTCGGGTCGATAATAAATTCTATGGCATTTTTATAAAATCCGGATAACCGATATACATTTGGGTTCTGATCTGCTCTTTCTATATCTACTTCTTCCGTATCTCCTTCGAGTAATAAAGATGTATAAAGTCCTTTTCCAACGTAGGAAAATGTGAGAGCACGCTTTATTGTGACTGTAGTCTCTTTTATATCAGATCCCAACGGATATGTTGTTTCGTCATCCGCAATTTTAAGTGTCATTGCGTAATTCTTTTTAAATTCCAGTTTATCTATATCGTAAATGATTTCCACAGGAACAAGGGGATTGGTTCCGAAAGAAATTTCGTCGGAAGCCAGTGAAAAGAGAGCTTCTGACTCTTCATCATCAAAACTTAGAACGACTTTAGCATTCGTATTTACGATATTTTTGTTTGCATGGCCCATATAAACCAGTACTTTGCTGTTTTGATCTATTTCGAATGTTTGTGTTGCACTGAGAAAAGATACATAATCTTTATTTCCTAATTCATTATAAACAGGCCCTTTTGCATCATCTTCATAAGCATTGAACAGTAAAGAGGAAACTAAAACCGTTGTTAATAAATATATTATTTTACTTTTCATATGATTATTCTTTATAGGTGATTATTCATTTTGATCTGTTCTCGGATCTAAGCTGTCATTTCCGTCAAATTCTTTTTGAGGAATCAACATGACCCATTCCCACGATTCGGGATCTGTGATATTGAATCTTGCATTCGTTGTATGATTGCTTCCCGGATAATCTCTTATGAAACCTGTTTTCAGACGTTTAATATCCAAAATACGGAATCCTTCTCCCCATAATTCAATACGTCGTTGCAGGATAATTTCATCCATTAGAGTGACCGTTTGATTTTTCTCTGTTGATTTAAGTGTAAGGTTCTTAGAATCCGTTTTCGATCTTAAAACTGTTTCGTAGGTTGGGTACTTATAAGTAATGACATCCGACAAAGCCTGTCTTGCACCCGTGTAGTTTTCTCTTTGGCATCTGGCTTCAGCTAAGATCAGGTACATTTCGGCAGCACGCATATACACTAAATCGCCTTCCGCACTGGGAGAATCGTCTCTGAATTTTTGTTGGCAATAGTCAACTTCCCAGGGCTTCGGCTCCGGATTCGTATTTATTCCATTGAACCAGCTCTTCCGCACATCGTTATCGTTAATCATATTGTATAACCAGGATCCGACACATTTTTGAGCCATTTCCGCATGGTAACCTGCGGATGCATCCATATGTCCGAAAAAGGAATACCAGGTAGTGGCCTGATCGGGAATGACTTCCGATCCCCACATCCATTCCACATTGTCTTTACTACTGAATCCATTTAATAAATCGGTTGTTGACATAAGTTTCAAAGAAGGCTTTTTCAGGGCTTCTAATGCAGCATTTTCGGCTGTTTCCCATTCTTCCATCACTAAAGCAACCCGGGCTTTGATTCCGTTGGCTACATAATAATCGATATGGGATATATGTGTTTGTCCCGTAGCATTCTCTAAAAGACGGATAGCTTCATTCAGATCGTCTGTTATTCTTTTGTAAGTCTGCCTCAAAGTTCCGCGAGGAACTCCTTTGGTTTTATTATCGGTAGGTTCGGTATAGATAGGAATCCCGGGATCATCTTCGTGTCCTTTGTAGGTTCTCTGGTAGAACTGGGCCAGATAAAAATAAGAGTAAGCTCTTAAAGCGTAGGCTTGTCCGAGCAGGCTGTTTCTATCATCTTCGTCGCCTTCCGCACCCGGAGCGTACTTCAAGATGTAGTTGCAGTTTGAAATGATAGCATGGTACATAGCCCACCAGACATACGGCCTGTCTTCCAGACTGGTATATTCGGTTCTCACCAGATATAAATAATCGTACCAGAACCAGCCACTGCCCGAAGCGTATTGAGCCATATCTTCGCCCATAAGTTCTGCGGCGAGGTTAACAGATGCCTGACCGAAATTTTCCGTTTTATAATCAGTAGCCCAAGTGGTTCTATACATAGATCTGTAAATACCATTCAAAGAGACAAAACCGTTTTCTACGGTTTTGAAAATAACGTCTACAGGCTGGTTAACAGCAGGGGAGGTGTCCAGTTTATCTTCACAGGAAATGAATCCTATAAAAAGCAATGACGCTAATATATATTTAATTATTTTCATATATTTTCTATTTATATAATTACTCATTAAGTGATTGATTAAAACTTAATATCGATTCCAAAAGAAATATTCCTTACGGGTACATAAGAATAAGATTGACCTCCGTAAAAACTGTTTTGAGGATCCAACCCTTTAAAGTGTGAGAAGGTATACAAATTGTCTCCTACAGCGAATATTCTTATTTGTGAAATATTGATCTTATTCAGAAGAGAAGCAGGTAAAGTATACCCTACAGTTACATTTTTAATTGCAAAATAAGATGCGTTGATCAGGTATTGATCTGTAGCTGCATTTATGTTTCCTAACTGAAGGCGGGGAACGTCTGTGATATCGCCTGGTTTTTGCCATCTACGTTCCATGTTTTTGTGCCAGTTATTACCAGCATCGCGCATTCCCATTAAGTTGGCATACACCACATCGTATTCTTTTCCTCCGATAGAGAATGTGGTCAGCAGAGATACATCAAAATCTCCAATGGTAAAGTTGTTGGTTAAAGAACCATAGAAATCAGGAATGCGTGAACCCTGGATAAAGCGGTTTGCAGTTCCGATAGTGTAAGAGTCCGTAATAGCCATTTCACCATTATCGTCTTCATACCAGTAGAGCTGATTACCCGTGAGAGGATCCACTCCTGCTGATTTAGGCAAATACCAGGAGTCGATAGGATGTCCCACAGTAGTGATCCTATTTCCTTCTATAATTTGCTGTCCATCGTAATTTAATTTCGTAACTTCATTTTTGAAATGGGTACCTACCAGTGTCATATCCCAGATAAATGAATTCTGGTTAATTATTCTTCCGCCGATAGTTATATCCACACCCCGGTTTACTACGTTTCCTACATTTGCAGGATAACCAGTAAAACCACTGGAGAGAGGTAACGTTTTCTCCAGAAGCATATCTTTGGTTTTGCGATGGAAGTATTCGATAGTTGTCCATAATCTGTTTTTCAGGAAACGGCCTTCCAGTCCGATATTAAAATTATGGCTTTTTTCCCAGGAGATATCTTCATTTTGTATACTTTTCAACCATGCTCCCGAAAGGTTTGCATTCGGATAACTCAGATCATATACACCTTGCCATGGATAATACATTTGATAATAAATATCATCAATTAACTCTCTCAGGTAGTCGTTTCCCTGTACGCCATAAGCTGCTTTGAATGTCAGGTTGTCCAACCACTCATTCCCAGATAAAAACCCTTCTTCACTTATTCTCCAGGCTCCTCCCAAAGACCAGAAAGTTCCCCATCTGTGATCGGGGTGAAACCGGGAAGAGGCATCTCTTCGGAAACTCCCGGAGAAGTAATATTTATCTGCGTAGTCGTAATTCAGGCGGCTTAGATAAGCTTCTACGTAATATCTGTCCGTATTGGAATCGGCATCGTTTATAACAGCTCCGGCACCTAATTCATACAATCCGGAAAAAGGGAAGGTTTGTCTTTCTCCTGATAAGAATGTATATTTCCGTGAATAGAATTCATGGCCTGCCATAACATCGAAATTATGCAGATTGACTTTTTTCTGGTAATACAATAATTGATTGAAAGTGTAACTTAATAAACGGTTGTTTTCTCTGTTCAACAAACCTTGAACATTTTTGGCGTTGCCAAATTCCGGATTCCAGTATAACATTTCATTTCTGTTCCGGTAGTCGGCATTTAAATTCACCTGAAGCTTGAAGTCTTTTAAGAATCCCAGACTTTCATTGTTTTTATCTCCGAGTTCAGCAAACAAATGGGTATTCATATTATCCATCTCTTTCGTTTGCTTATCATCAAATAAAGTAGCTATTACGTTAAAATCATTGGCATAGGGGCGTGTTGTTCCATAATCGAATTGTTTCTTACCCTGCGAATCCAATACATAATTTCCATTGGTATCCCGGATATAAACCGGATAAATGGGAGCCATATTGAGAGCAGTATGCCAAACATTACTATAAGCACTGGATTCTCCATATAAAGATTGCTGCTTTGTTTGTGAAAACCCAACATTCATTCCGCCTTTTAAATAATCGGTTATATCAGAATCAATATTTAACCGTCCTGAGAAACGGGAGAAATTAGAATTTTTCAATAATCCGTTTTCGTCCAGATAACCCAAGGATAATAAGTATCTGTGTTTTTCTGTACCATCGGAAATACTTAACAAATATTCCTGACGTATGGGAGTATCGTTTTCAGGTTCTTTCATCCAGTTGTCTGAATATTTTAATTTAGCATTCGGATTGATTTTTCCTGTTGCCGGGTCAATAAGTTGAGAAGATGCTATATTAAACGGATTATAAATTTCTCCTCCGTATAATCCCATAAAGTTAGCGGATGCCAGTGCATTTGCTGTTTCCAGAGGTTGAGGATTTCTTCCGTATAAGTATTGGTTTCTTGTACTTTCCCAGGCCAGCTCCATAAAACTAGCCGAATTAACCGTTTCATAATCCGGAATAGCACGGGAAATAACGCCCCATGAGGCTTTCAGGTTAATATCGGTTTTTCCCGCTTTTCCCTTTTTAGTCGTTATTAAAATAACACCGTTTGCTCCACGTGCTCCGAACAAGGCTCCGGAAGAAGCATCTTTTAATACCGTCACAGATTCGATGTCATTAGGGTTTAATGCGCTGATATCACCGTCGTAAGGTGTTCCGTCAACGACGTATAAAGGAGTTGATGCTGCGTGAATGGAGCCAATACCACGAATCATGATACTTGCTTCGGATCCGGGTTGTCCACCTCCGGAAGTAGATTGAAGGCCGGCAACTGTGCCTTCCAAAGCCTTCGAAAGGTCTGAAACCGATCTTTTCTCAATAGCTTCTGCCCTGATAACTTCAGCAGCCCCGGTAAAAGAACTCTTTTTGGCAGTACCATAGGCGACAACCATTACTTCATCCAATGCCTGAGAATCCAGAGTCATCGTAACAGTCATATTAGGTGTGATTGTTACTTCTTTGTCGCGATATCCCAGATATTTAAATACAAGAGAGGTTGCATTTTGAGGAACAGAAAAAGAAAAGGTTCCATCCATTCCGGTAACAGTGCCTAACGAGGTTCCTTTTACAATTACAGATACTCCAATAGCAGGGTCATTATTTTCATCCATAACAATACCTGTTATTTGTTTGTTCTGCGCAATTGCCAAACACATACTTATAAAAAAGCATGTTAATAACCAAGTAAATCTTTTCATAAATTTTTCATTTAATTAAACATATAAATTGAGGTAAATTATTAACGATTAAAGATTCTTGTTTTTACAGTGT
>JAJBTS010000137.1 GCA_020860885.1 Bacteroidales bacterium | reverse complement strand
AAATAAATAACCGAATCAAATATATTAACTATTTTTTGTAAAACAACACAATAATATCCTGAATGGATTTGGTATTATCATCCATCCTAATTAATTCAAAGTTTTGGAAAGATTGTTTGAATAATTTGTACTGCATCCTCTTCCTTAACTGCGAAGAAATCACTATCTTTGTCGCGCAAAAAGAACAAACAAATTATTATATACTAATTTAATTTATTAATCATGGAAATTGTAAAAATTGTTGGTAGAGAAGTTCTGGACTCACGTGGAAACCCTACTGTAGAAGTTGATGTACATTTGGCATCCGGTTTTGTTGGTCGCGCAGCTGTTCCTTCCGGAGCATCTACAGGTGAAAACGAAGCTTTGGAATTACGCGATGGCGATAAAAAACGTTATCTTGGAAAAGGTGTTTTGAAAGCTGTTGAAAACATCAATAATGTGATCGCTCCCGAATTAATCGGAATGAGCGTTTTGGAACAAAGAGCTATCGACAAAAAAATGATCGAATTAGACGGAACCAAAACAAAATCCAAATTAGGAGCTAACGCTATTTTAGGAGTATCTCTTGCTGTTGCAAAAGCGGCTGCTGAATATTTGCAAATTCCTTTGTACAGATACATCGGTGGAACCAACACGTACACTTTACCTGTTCCTATGATGAACATCATCAATGGCGGATCTCACTCGGATGCTCCTATCGCATTCCAGGAATTTATGATTCGTCCTGTTGGAGCTTCTTCTTTTAAAGAAGGCTTACGCTGTGGCGCTGAAGTGTTCCACGCTTTAAAGAAAGTATTGCACGACAGAGGTTTAAGTACTGCCGTGGGTGACGAAGGTGGTTTCGCTCCTGCTTTAAATGGAACGGAAGATGCTTTGGAATCTATCCTTCAGGCAATCAAAAACGCTGGATACGAACCGGGAAAAGACGTTACTATCGCTCTTGACTGTGCTTCCTCTGAATTCTTTGATAAAAAATCAATCTACGATTACAGCAAATTCGAAGGCGCTAACGGCGCAAAAAGAACATCTGCAGAACAAGCGGAATATCTTGCTCAACTGGTTAGTAAATATCCTATCGATTCTATTGAAGATGGTATGGACGAAAACGACTGGGACGGATGGAAACTTCTTACTGAAAAGATTGGCGACAAATGCCAGTTGGTAGGCGACGACTTGTTCGTAACAAACGTTGATTTCCTGAAAAAAGGTATTGAACTGGGTTGTGCAAATTCTATCCTTATCAAAGTAAACCAAATCGGTTCTTTGAGTGAAACTTTGGATGCTATCGAAATGGCTCACCGTGCAGGCTATACTTCTGTAACTTCTCACCGTTCGGGAGAAACCGAAGATGCTACCATTGCCGACATCGCTGTAGCAACCAACTCCGGACAAATAAAAACAGGTTCTTTGAGCCGCTCAGACAGGATGGCTAAATACAACCAATTACTTCGTATCGAAGAAGAATTAGGTAGCTTAGCTGTTTACGGTTACAAAAGAGTTCAAAAAATTAAATAAAAATATTTAATCCTATTGCAACAGGCTGTTTCTTCATAATCAGAAACAGCCTGTTCTTTTTTAATCCGGAAATCTTTATCTTTGACTTTTTATTAACAACTATCACGTATGCAGAAATATTCACTCTCCTCTTTCCTTGAGGAAACAAAACAGCAGGAAGAAAAAAACAATTTCTTCGAATTGGAAAACAAATACATGTTGGAGATCAATCTCCGGAATCAGGGCGTATCCATCAAAAAAGGCGCTATGGTCGCTTACGACGGACAAATCAAATTCAAACGGGAAGGTTTTCTAGATAAAGGCGTGGGCAATTTATTAAAAAAAGCCGTAAGCGGGGAAGGAACTTCTCTTATGAAAGCTCAGGGAAGCGGCCGTATTTATGCAGCAGATAATGCAAAAAAAGTACGTGTCCTTTTTCTGGAAAACGAATCCATCCATATAAATGGCAACGACGTTTTAGCGTATGAAGATAACCTGAAATACAACATCAAACTAATGAAAACGGTTGCCGGCATGATGGGGGGAGGCTTATTCCAGGTACATTTGGAAGGAACAGGATACGTGGCTCTTACAACTTATGGAAATCCTATCACACTTCGGGTAGAACGGGGAAAACCCGTATTTACGGACCCTCATGCAACAGTAGCATGGTCAGGAAACCTTACTCCAACATTAAAAACCGATATTTCATTCAGAACCCTTTTGGGAAGAGGCAGTGGCGAAAGTTTCCAAATGCAGTTCGAAGGAGAAGGCTGGGTTATTGTACAACCTTTTGAGGAAGTATACAGATCCGAATAACTATTTAATCCTCCTGTTTTAATCTCACATAGTATAAAAAAATCCTGAATGATAAACTCATTCAGGATTTTTTATTTAAGACTAGTAACTAGTCAACAGAACATTTATTGGATTCTACCTCCATAAGGTTTCACCAATGAAATGTCTTCCGATGGTTCCGGATAACCTTTAGCAGCGATTTCAGCTTTCAAAGCATCCACTTTTGCTTTGGCCAAAGAATAAGTTCTTTGTCCTCCGTAGTCACCTACACTGAAAGGTTCTCTTCCGTCACTATCAGTATAATAAAGGAATCCCCATTTTTCGAAGAAAGGAATCAGGTTCAACTGAGAAACTTCACAAGCTTTTTTCACAAAATTAAGCTCATAATCCGACACTCCCCAGCCTGAAGTATCATCTGTGGTATTGCGTAAAGCTTCATTCAAGTCAGGATAGAAATCATCGTTACCTATTTCTGAAAAATAAAAATAAAGCTGACCAAAAGGAACCAATCTTCCGAAATTATGATCTATAGTTCCTTCTCCTTCATATTTCAAATGAGGAGTGCCCGTTGCCACGATAGAAGCATACGCCTTATCGTAGTTTGCCGGACTGTAATTCCCGTTTGTCGGAGAGTTAAGTAAACGATGGGCCACGATAAGGTTCGGGAAGTTAACACTTACCTCACCCATTCCATGCCAGTTATTGAATCCGTACTGATGAATATGTCCTATCTCATGAGTGATACCCCAGTTTTCCGTAAGCATACGGGTCGGAGAAGAAACATAAGGCATTGTGCTGACTTCATAAGTAGCTCCATCGTCATCTTTATACATGAAATAATTGTAATTGATTCTTACCAATACTCTATTGTCCGGTACTTTATTGTATTTTTCCCATCCAAGTATCCTTTGCTGATAAGCAATAAGAGTATCGTAATTATTTACCAGTTCTACTCCCTGTCCCCAGGCATTTGTTCTGTAAGCTTCGACCGGATAAGCGATATGACAACGTCTTCCTACAGCGTCCATTACAGGATATTTGGTAGCATTTTCAAGTAAAGCATTCCAATCGTCGTTATCATTTTTAGTAATATCGAAATAACCGTGTACATATCCTTTCATAAAATGAACACTTACAGGCTCATCCTGTTCAGGATTTTCCGTGAAATAGCTGATATAACCCAATCCGTCCCAGGCAGTAACATCTATTACATTCAGACCATTGCTCAAAGGGAAACTTTTTACTTTCAGCGAACCGCCACCTTCCGTATATTTATAGTCAGGAATAACCAGGCTAACCGTTTTATCAAAAGGAATATTTTCCGCAACCAACACATGCTTACCCAAAGAGAAATATATACCCGTAGGATTCTCATACTTATTGTAAGCGCTAACCTTAAGTGTTTTACTCATAGTAGTACGATCCATGTAAGAACGGAAATCAGCCACACGATAATCCAAAGAATAACGGCCTGCATATATATCGCTGGCTACTTCACGGATAAAAGCATTCGGTATTTGATTGATCTGCTCCATGGTAACATCCGGTTTTAGAGTAGTCATCAAAGCATCGGCAAAAACTTCAGATATAACAGCCTCTTCCGGATTCTTGGCATAAAATTTCATTTCTGCGCAACTGACAAAATTGCCTGTTCCGGATTTAACGATAAATTCTATGCGGGTAGGATTGACTAAAGTTGTCGGAAAGTTAATACGCGAATCACTTCCGCTACCTTTGAAATCAAAATCACCCAACTTGGTTCTTGAACCACCTTCCGTAGTATACCATACTTCAAATTCCTTAAAATTACCATTGCTTCCTGATTTTCTCGGACAATAAATCAGGTAATCGATTTCATCCACATCGGCAAATTCAAACCTGAGAGTAACAGGAAAAGTAGTAGTCGACCAATTGGAGTGGTATATGGTACTTTCATTTCCATCGATGGCTTTCTCTATATTTTCACCACCCTGATAAGAAGAAGCATAAGCACTGCTTGGTGCAATTTTTATAGCTTTCGGAAGAGCATCTATACCTTCAGCAGAAGAAGATATATTGGACAAAAAGAATTGTGTTTGTGCGTGCAGTCCAGTGACCAATAAAATCATTGAAATGCTTAATAATATCTTTTTCATATATGTAGATTTTCTTTATTATTTAACTAAAATTTTTGTTGTTTTTCCGTCTATTGTTACCAGATATACACCCACAGGCAATTCAGCGGATGGATTCATTGTAACACCTGAGATATTCCGAACAGTATAATTATCTGCTCCATACACATAAATTTTCCGTTCGTTAACACCGATACGATACGTAACAGGTTGTTCATTGTCTATTCCTGTAACCACTTGTTCCGCTCTGGCCGAAGCAGTATCCACTACTCTTTGGAACGTCCATGCAAAACCGGAATCCCGATTATTGCCAGTAAGATAAATATCGGCTTCCGCATCATCCGAAGCTGCATTCATATGCACCTGGGAACCTGCTGTGTTAAATCCATTCATTTCATACTGGCTGCTGCCCAGATACTGCATCGTCCATCCGTTTGCATTGCTGTTGAAAGGAGCAGAAAGTGCATAGAAATAACTATTGAATTCAGCTTCTGTCTGTATCATATTACCGGTAGCCCTGTTAACAAACTGCACTTCCGAATTGCTCATTTCCACAATTTTCCATTGTTGTGTGTAATCGCCTGAAACAAATGCGTCCAGACTAAGTTTTACATTTGATAAATTCTGATCGGTAACGTCTGTAATAACTCTGCTTTCGAAACCCGGTTTCTGGCTTACAATAGAGTACCATACTTCTTTACCGGATGTGCTGATTTCCGGAACAGGATATTCGCAGTATATAAATTTGAACAAAGAGCTGGCATCTGATTTCCAACCGGATGTTTCCAACATAACTGCATAATTGCGGCTATCGTAATTATTTGCCTGATGAGAATAAACATACGTAGGTCTGTCTGCAAGCGGAGTAGTTGCCTTGATATTGAAATAACCTTCAGTAGCTGATTCTTCCAAGAGCCACCCAGTAGAAGCCACATCATTCACCGCTGCCACAGTAATGCTTCTGGCGTCGTTGTAAGCTACATCCAGCTTTTTACCAGTTGCCTTATTTATTATCACATACGAGTCGCCCGAACGTTCAAAACGCCACAACTGCTTATCAAGCTCACTTAGTTCTTCCGATACAGTGAAAGCTCTTCCATATACCATATCCTCTTCAACAGTATAAACGCGGTTGGCGCGATCACCTTCGCCTTTACCCTGAATATAATACCATAACGGAGAATCGGCTGTACTCACCTGAGGATAAAAATCCGGTGCTTCACCCTCTTCGTAATATTCAACAAAATTGAACGTTGAGTTCAAACCACTTTTCCAGGTAGATGTTTCAAACATAATAACATAATTACGGCTACCTCCTGTATTGGCCTGATGAGCATAAATAGCACTTGTTTTTTCGGAAGGAGGAACAGTTGCCGTAATATTATATCCGGGATTAGAAGTCATAACTTCCAGTTTCCATAAAGTAGAAGGAGAATCGCTTAAGATAGCATGATTAATACCGCGAACCCCATCGTAATAAATATCCAGCTTTTTGCCTTCCGCTTTATTGACAATTACATAATTGCCTCCGGAAAGTTCAAATCTCCATAATTGCTGATCCAGTAAATCAGCATTCAGGCTGCGTCCGGAAACACAGGTTTCCTCTGCAGTAAAAACCCGGTTGGCCCTGTCTCCATCTCCTGTAACCTGGATGTAGTACCATTTGGGATTGGTAGAAGAACTCGTGGCCGGTAATTGTGCCATTGCTTCTTTTCCAAAGAGAGAGAGCATCACAAAAAAAATAAAGAAAGTTTTCTTTTTCATGCTTTTAAAATTTAAGAATTAATAAAAAAATTAACTGAATCTATGTTATAAATAGAATCTTTTCAAAGTGTATAAATCAAATACATGAGTGTGTCTAAAAAGTCTGAAATTGCCGCTAAACTACCCCAGTCCTTAAAGGAGAGATTGATTATCCAC
>JAJBTS010000339.1 GCA_020860885.1 Bacteroidales bacterium | reverse complement strand
TTATTATCTTAAAGCTCCGGATGATTCCCGCGAGATCGTAGCCGATGTTTTTGTGGCTTTGTGGCAGACCCGGAAAATATTAGATAAGGTGCAGGATCCGGATGCTTACCTTTTTATTGCATTAAAACATGCACGTTCCAAATATATAGGGAAAAAGTATAAGGAAAGGCCGGAGTTGTTAACCGATGAGCTTCCCGATACCTTTTCCGCATCTTTGTCCGATTCTTCCCTTTTGGATAATGAAATGTCGGAGAAATACCAGCATGCTTTATCTAAATTGCCGCCACGATGTGCCGAAGTATTCCGGCTGGTTCGTAGGGAAAAGAAAAAATATTCGGAAGCTGCGGAAATACTGGGTATATCTGTTAAAACAGTTGATAATCAGATGAATAAAGCTGTGAAGATCCTATACGCCGAATTAAAAGAACATCTTTTTTCTATTTTTTTCTGAAACAGGATAGGGGACTTTTGGATTGTGTTCCTCTTTATTAATGAACAACAATTCAAAAATCATGAAAACAATTAAAAAGAAAGTTTTTTTATTAGGATTACTACTCATTGCGTTATCCGTTCACTCTCAGGATGAGAATTCAGAGATGGTAAGTATTACCTCATTGGAGAGGCTTATCCGTCTGGATTTAGGAACAGGCGGATTGGGACTTTCCTGTGAGTTGCCCCTTGCGGAAAAGTTGACTTTGGAATCGGGTTTGGGATTCGGGCCCGGATTTCAGTTGGATAGTGAACATTTCCGTTTCAAACCTAATTTCGACGATCCGTCGTTGTATATGACTCTTCATTGTAAATATTACTGGGACCGGGAAAAGAGGTATAAAAAAGGAAAGACGCTCGCCAATAATACAGGTAGCTTTTTCGGGGCTCAGGTCAGATACAATTCCAGTAATTTCTTTTCGGATTTAGACGGTGATCCCGTAAATAATATTATTTTTACAAACGTACATGCAGGATGCCAACATCTTTTATCCGATAAGTTTGTTTGTACGGTTTATCTGGGAATTGGAGGGGCTTACGAACCGTATTGGTCGGAGTTCCGAGTCTATCCTGCTATAGATGTTAAGTTTTCATATTTATTTTAATTATTCGGGAAATGAATAGCAAGGATAAGGCGAGAGAGAAATACCTGCTTTTTAAATCTTTGGATGCAAAAGAGAAGAAAGTAATTGAGGAAGATTTGAATGGAGATGATTTTGCCCGTTTCAGGCAACAGGACAATCAGCCTCTTTTAATCTCCGGAAAATATTCCGCTGCATCTACCTATGTGCTGGTTCAAAAAAGAATACATACCAGAGCTACCCGATGGAAACGTTGGGCGGTAGCTGCATCCATACTTCTATTAATAGGATTGGGTAGTTCCTCTTTATTCTATTATTCATTCTTACGTACAGTGACTATTGCTACGGGTTATGGGGAAGTACAGGAGATTGTTTTACCGGATCAGTCGGTAGTGAAACTGAATGCTTTATCTTCTGTTTCTTATCCGGTGCGCTTTTCAAAGAAAGACAGGGAGATCCGTTTATCAGGGGAAGCGTTTTTTGACGTGACGAAAGATGAAGACAAACCTTTCAGGGTGTTTACGGATAATTTCTTTATAGAAGTTTTAGGAACCCGTTTCAATGTACAATCTTATGCGAATGAAAGTATTCAGGAGACCGCTTTATTGGAAGGTCTCATTGCTATTCATTATGGTAACCAGCAACAAATAATTAATCCCGGACAAAGTGCTTTTTATGATAGATCAAAAGAAACTCTTACCGTTAAAGAAGAGAGCCATTCTTCTGTATGGCAATGGCAGGATAATTTATTGGTATTTGATCATATATCCTTAGAGAAAATAGTAAGAATATTGGAGCGTAATTACGATGCCAATATAGAGATCGATGGAGATTCGTCGGAATTGTATTTAACAGCGCGTTTCACTAAAGAAAAATCTTTAGAGGAAATATTGGATGTATTGAGTTTTACCAATCATTTTACTTATTCAAAAAAAGGAAATAAATATGTAATTTATCCGCAAGAAGAGGATTGATATTATTTCTTTTTATAAACACTACAACATGTATAATAAATATCTTATATTAATAATAATCTTATTATTGAATACTTTATGGGCATACCCCCGGGAAGAAGAAAAGAGATTTTCCCTTTCGGTGCGGGAAAGCTCCCTGAAAGAAATAATACTTGAACTGGAAAGAAAGACTCCTTATTCTTTCGTTTATGGTTCCGGGCTGGATCTTTTACAGAAACGATCCGTGCATGCTGAAAATCAATCCATAACTTCTATTTTAGATTCTGTTTTTGAGGGAACGGCTATTTTATGGAAAATAAAAGGAGACCATATCGTATTAACGCAGGAGAATGTGAAATACACGATTTCCGGTTATATAATCGATAAAGCGACCAAAGAAACACTCATCGGAGCAAGTATTATGGAAAGCAACAAACGCAAAGGAACTGTTTCTAATAGTTATGGGTATTTTACCCATACTTTGCCTCAGGGAAAGGTTGAGCTTCATATCTCGTATGTCGGATACCAAAATCAATCGATCGTTTTTGATCTGACGAAAGATACCATTCTATCCGTTCAAATGGAAGTCTCGAATTGGTTAAACGAAGTAATCATCGATGAACGGCAGAACAAACCGTTTTCTCCGAATTCAGGAGTAATGGAATTAACCATGTCGGATATAAAGAACACACCTGCTTTGATGGGGGAAGCGGATGTGATAAAAACTTTACAATTATTACCCGGAGTACAGGCAGGAGTCGAGGGCACTTCCGGGTTGTATGTACGTGGAGGAGGTCCGGATCAGAATCTGACTTTATTAGATGGAGTCAATGTTTATAATATCAATCATGTATACGGATTGTTTTCTATCTTCAACGGAGATGCCATAAAAAAAGTGACCTTATATAAAGGAAGTTTCCCGGCACGTTTCGGGGGCGGTTGTCTTCCGTAGTGGATATCCGCCTGAAAGACGGAAACATGCAGAAGTACAGCGGTAATGTAAGTATCGGGTTAATATCCAGTCATCTGAATGTGGAAGGCCCTATAATAAAAGATAAAACTTCTTTTAATATTTCCGCACGCAGAACTTATATAGATGCTTTTTTGCGGATCGCCGATTATTTTATGAAAGACGATGTGATTCCTACGATTTATTTTTATGACATAAATGCGAAATTTAATCATAAATTTTCTGATAAGAGTCGGCTCTATTTAAGTATTTACAACGGGTTGGATAAGATGGGAAGCCGTTACAAGGAGAAAGAAGGAAGCATCCTTAACGAAAAAATCAATTACGGATGGGGAAATACGATTGCTTCTTTGAGGTGGAATTATGTCTGGAATCCGAAACTTTTTTTAAATATAACGGCGGCATACAATAAGTATCATTTCGATTTTAATACGAATTCTACATTCCGATCGGTGGGCAGTGATGATTTTTATTACCAATCTCAAAATGAGCAGTATTCCGGTATAAAAGACTGGTCTGCGAATGCCGACTTTGAATATTTGCCGAATGATAACCATCATATCCGTTTCGGTGCAGGATATATCTTTCATACTTTTCAGCCGGAAGGTCAGACCAGCCGGCAATTCCAGACAATGGAAGGAGATACCGTAAGCAACACACGATACGATTATTTATCGGAAAACATGAAAGCGCATGAAACATCCCTATATGTGGAGGATGAAATTTCCCTGACGGATCGTTGGAAAACAAATATCGGGATCCATTTTTCTTCTTTTTCCATAGATAAAAAAAATTACTGGTCGGTTCAGCCCCGCCTTTCCCTGGGATATGAAGCCAGTGAGAAACTGGCTGTTAAAACCTCTTATTCGGAAATGCGGCAGTACATCCATCTATTATCATCCAGTATCCTGTCGCTCCCTACGGACTTATGGGTCCCTGTCACACCTACACTTTCTCCTATGAACGCACGCCAGATTACATTGGGCGGATTTTATGATACCCGGGAAGGATACAACTTTTCTATCGAGGGTTTTTACAAGTGGATGGATAATATGCTGGAATATAAGGAAGGAGCGGAGTGGAGCGCCCGGTCGAAACCCTGGTACGAACAGGTGGAAGCCGGGAAAGGTAATACGTACGGTATTGAATTCTTTGCACAGAAAACAACCGGAAAATTAACTGGATGGATCGGCTATACCCTGGCGTGGAACAACCGTAAGTTTCCTACCATTAACGGAGGAAAGACTTATCCCGCCAAATACGACCGGCGGCACGATATAAAGGTAAATGCGACCTACAGGTTGGATGAAAAGATTGAAATTTCTGCAGCGTGGTCCTTCTCTTCAGGAAACATGTATACGTTGGCTTTGGAAGAATATCCGTCGTTGCCTTATCCTGTTCTTTTACCGGAACATTACGATAATATACCTAATTGGTGGAATGTATCAAATTTTAACCGGGAAGAATGGATTGAGAGGTATGAAGAAAGAAATAATTACCGGATACCGCCTACGCATCATCTTGACATTAGTTTGAATTATTACCGTAAGAAAGATGAACGCGGACGCCAGGGCATCTGGAATTTTACCATCTATAATGTTTACAATCAGCCTTGTCCTTATCTAATATATCCGGGATTCAGCGAGAAAAAAGGAGTAAATGTCCTGAAGCAGGTGAGTCTGTTACCTATTTTACCTTCTGTATCTTATACCTATAAATTTTAATTGTCATGAATAAATTAATATTCTTTTTTATCCTGTGGTTACCTTTCGTATTTTCTTCCTGCGATGATTTATTTGTCTCTGAGTTGGAAATAGATGATTATCCCATAAAACAACGATTGGTATTGAACGCTGTTATTAAGGCGGAATGCGATTCTAATTTCCTGTTTTTTAATAACAGTTATTCTTTCTTTGATAAGAATACGGCCCGGAAATATGTGTTGGATCCAACCTATTTTTTCTGGTTGCCCGAAAAGACAGTTTACCTGACAGATGTGGATGTATCTGTTAAAGCAGGCGGCCTTTCGAATCCGGCAATTTATTATACGGAGAAAGACAGCCTTATGTACTTTAAACACAAATTTATGCCCGGAGATGAAATAAATATCCATGCAAGTAATAAGGAGAGGAGTATTACCTCCAAAACCATCGTTCCTCAGAAACCTGTTATTCTACAGGTGGATACTCTTCATTTCAAAGAGAATTCAGGAGGCGGTTCTATGGAGTTTTATCCCCGTTTAAGGCTTTTGATTCGAATTCAGGATGAAAAAGATAAAGACAATTATTACCGGATCTATGTCGATAATCAATATATTTATGAATACGATCCGGAATATGTGGAACCCGGTTATTCCAATATACGGATCGTATCTAATCCTTCTTTCTTAACCGATGACCCTTTGTTGAATAGCGGCTACACAAATTCTTTCGAGATTATCGACGGCCTGAACCTGAATCCGCAGGAATTCAACAGTTATTCCGTTTTTACGGACGAACTGTTCAAAGACGGAGAATATACTTTGAATCTGCACACAGAGGATTATACCGATAAAATCTTATATGAAGGGGAAAATCCCATGATTGTATCTGCCAAACACAGGCTAAAAATAGGTCTGACGGCTATAAACGAAGATTTTTATTATTATCTCGTTTCTTTACAAAAGCAATCTCAGTTAAATGAAAACCGGATCGAACCTATTCAGGTATACAATAATATTGAAGGTGGACTGGGTATATTCGGTGCAATCAACGAATTGGAATATATTGTATTCGAAAGAAACCTCATGCAGTGAACAGTCACCAGTTAAACAGTCATCAGTAAACAATGAACAGTTAACAGTAAACCGTATTCAGTAAAGGATAAACATACAGCTGTTCCAGAATTTTCGCACGTGTCATTTTTTAAAATCGCGGTCTCATTTAAAAAAATGGCACGTGCGAAAATTTTAAACCACTACGTATCTTTGTCCACTCCGGGCGTCGTAATTGGAAGCATCCCGCATCAGCCATACTTTATGGGCTTTCCTGTTCAGCATATTATTAAAAATATCTTTCCAGTCAATCTTCTCTAAATCTGCATTGCGATACTTCTTCCAATAGCGTTCGCTGGTCCAATGTTCTTTGTATGCTTTTTCGAGCGATAACTGGATATCTACAAACAAATGGAACTTGCGTAGTTGCCGGATGTACTCCTTATCGTGTCGTAACTGATGGTATATCTTTTCAATATAGCAAAGATAATCATCTAATGTATTTTTAAAAGAAGAATTAAAAGAAGGTTCACACTCTGCCCCTTTTTGACGTGCCCCCCAAAAGTTGGACAGCTAGTTTATATATTCATAAGGGTCCGG
>JAJBTS010000005.1 GCA_020860885.1 Bacteroidales bacterium | reverse complement strand
ATAAAGAACCAGTCAAAAAAATATTTAAGCTTATTAAAAGCCAAAGTTAAAAATAAGATTCGTAAGATTCGTAAATTGTATTATTCCATCAATATTGAAAAAGAAAAACAGCGCTTGCGCTTGTTAGGCATCAGAGAGGAGAATGTTTATCTCTTTTTAAGGGGACATAACATTTATTCTTTGTGTGTTTCTTTAGGAAGGGATGTTTGTGAGTGGATATTAGATGAAGAGAAAAAGAAATTAAATGGAAATACAACGAAAATTATAGAATTATACAATGACCGTAAGACTTTTAAAGAGAAATTGAAAAATAATATTCACTTTGAACAATATCCTGCGATATCAAAGATAGGAAAAGACGTGGAATATTACAAAATACTAATATCTTCTTAATTTAATATGTATGCGTATCGTCAGTGGAAAGTATAAAAGCAGGCGTTTTGAAGTTCCCAAATCTTTCAAATCACGCCCTACAACCGATTTTGCTAAAGAAAATTTATTTAATGTTTTATCCAATCTGATAGATTGGGAAGGTAAATTTGCCTTAGACTTATTTGCCGGAACAGGTAGTATCAGTTATGAATTATTATCGCGTGGTTGTAAAGAAGTGGTATGTGTAGAAAAAGACCCGGCTCATTATGCATACATTAAAAAAAGTGAAAGCTGAATTGAAAGATAACAATCTTATCACTATAAAAGGAGATGTTTTTAAATTTCTGGAATCCTGCAAACAATCTTTTGATTTTATTTTTGCAGACCCTCCATTTGCTTTAAAAGAATTGGGTAGCCTCCCTGAAATCGTGTTAACGAAAAATATATTGAAAGAAAAAGGTATTTTTGTAATGGAACATCCCAAAGAATATGATTTCTCAGAATTGCATTATTTTTCACAGAGAAGAATATATGGAGCGGTTAATTTCTCTATCTTTATAAAAGAATAAAATCATGCATTTTGGAAGAATGAAATGTTTTCTATAAACTCGAATCACCCCGTTCTTCCAAAATATTATAAGAAAAAAGACCAAAATTAAGAATGGATTATCTTGATTTAGAATAAGTCTTCTTGTCTTTGGATTTATAGTCTCGTTTTTTTCCTCCGTCTCTGGATGGTCTTCCTGTATTTCTTTTACTTTCCGTGGATGAAGATGCCTGTGCTTGTTCTACAGCGACTCTTCTGCCAGAAATTTTTATTCCGTCCAACTCCTGTATAACACGCTTCATATCTTTTTCTTTTACTTCAAAGAAAGAGAAATTTTTCATCAGGTCAATGCGTCCTATGTCGACTTTTTTTCCTGTAATATTATCGTTCAGTAAGCCAATAATATTTTGAGGACCTATGCCATCTGTTTTCCCCAGATTGATGAATAGGCGGGCATATCCTCTCTCTGATGCGTTACCTGTTCCTCTCCCTGAGCGCTTTTCGGAGAAACTGTTTTTTTCATAACGGGAAGAGCCTCTCTCCTGTGGAGATTCTATATCCTGAGCATCCTGATAATAATCGATTAAACGGTTAAACTCATGAGAAATCAGACGTTTAATAATATCTTCTTTGTCTAACCAGTCCAACTTACGATAAATAGAAGGAAGTATATCTTTTATTTCTTCATCGTTGACTTTTACTTTTTCCAATTTATCTATGAAGCTAAAAAGTTGTCTTTCACAGATTTGTTGTCCCGAAGGAACCACACCGGTTTCAAACTTTTTATTAATCTTCTTTTCAATTTCTCTGACTTTATGCTTTTCTTTAAGGTGGATAATTGCAATAGAAGTACCTGTTTTCCCGGCTCTACCTGTTCTGCCGCTTCGATGAGTGTAAGATTCAATATCATCAGGTAAACCATAGTTGATCACATGAGTCAGATCGTCTACATCCAATCCCCGTGCAGCCACATCGGTAGCAACCAATAATTGGAGATTGCGAAGACGGAATTTTTGCATAACATAATCGCGTTGTGCCTGCGATAGATCTCCATGTAAAGAATCAGCATTATATCCATCTTTGATAAGCAGATCGGCAATTTCCTGGGTTTCTTTTCTTGTACGGCAAAAGATAATTCCGTAAATATTAGGGTTATAATCTGCCAGCCTTTTCAACACAAGATACTTATCCCGGGCATTAACCATATAGTAAATGTGCTTTACATTTTTCGCGCCCTCATTTTTTTTACCGATAACTATTTTGTGTGGATTACGCATATACTTTTTGGTAATCTTCGCGATTTCATTCGGCATAGTAGCCGAAAACAATAGCATGTTCCGGCTTTCGGGAATATGAGAGAGTATTTCATCTATACTTTCTGTAAAGCCCATATTTAACATCTCATCCGCTTCATCAAGAATAACATTCCTGACAAATTGTAAATCAACTGTTTTACGGTTAATCAAGTCGATCAATCTTCCCGGAGTAGCAACAATTACATGTACACCGCGTTTCAATGATCTTATCTGGCTCTCTATACTGGAACCTCCGTAGACCGGAAGGACTTTTAGTTTTTCCATGTATTTGGAGTAATCGTTCAGATCGTCCGCTATCTGTAAACACAATTCACGGGTAGGGCATAGAATAACAGCTTGAGGCTGTAAATTATTTATCTGGATTTGTTGCAGTATAGGTAGTCCGAAAGCAGCAGTCTTTCCTGTTCCTGTTTGAGCTAGTGCAATAACTTCATTGTCGTTGCCGAGTAAATAAGGAATCACTTCTTCTTGTACCGGCATAGGATTTTCATATCCCATTTCTGTGATTGCTCTTACAATAATAGGAGCAACCCCTAATTCTTCAAATGTCTTCAAAATAGATTGTATTATAAAATCGGGTACAAAGGTACGAAGGAATTTACAATTGATTGCTTAAAAAGCAATAATTTTCATTTTTATAATGATTATTCGTAAAGAAGTATGTGTTTAAGCTTTTCCCGTTTACTCACAGTAAGTTTCAATTCCTGCTCAAAATAATTATCCATAGAACCGTAATCGGAAATTATTGCGTCGAAAGAATTTTTGATGGTTTCTTTGTGTGCACTGAATAGAGCGGTAATTGTTTCCTGTACCTCTCTGGGATAAGCTTGTGCATTACGTACCAATGCGTGGTAATTGATCAATTCATTAGACATAAGATAATCATCCAGGATCAGATCACTTTCGATATCCAGAGCTGCCAGGATCAAAGCTGAGGCAATGGCCGTTCTGTCTTTGCCTAAAGAACAGTAAATAATTATAGGGTAATTTTTTTCTTCCAGTAATACATCAAATAACCGGATAAAATAATCGGAATTATTTTCGAGGAGAAATGTAAACACGCTCTGATCATAAGACAGTATATCCATGCGTTTCATTCTTTGAGAAAGTATTTCGTCAAAGAATATATCGTATCTGTTCCCTCTTAAAGGCATATTGTATACCTGAGGAGCTTTGTATTTATTAGGAAAAGAAAAGCTTTCTTTTTGTGTCCGGAAATCAATGATAGTTTCTATTTTTAGCATGTCCAGCATTTGCATGTCCCTCTTGGTGGCCATAGCGATAGAGCCTGAACGGTAGAGTTTTCCCCATTTTATGGATTTTCCTTCTTTGTTTTCATAGCCACCGATATCCCTGAAGTTAGATATCCCTTGCGTAGGTAAGACTCTTTCTGTAGTGATAATAGAGTACTTCTTATTAAATATCAGTTGAAAATAAGATCTTCCTGAACTTGGCATTCCTAAAACTCTCTGGTAGCCTTTTTGTATGTCCAGTTCAGCAATAGGTGAGGAAAGGTTGAATGAGTCCGGCGATGCTGATTCATAAATCTTTACCGTTCCTTCCATGGGAGGGAAGGTTTCCCATTTAATCATGTACGTCCCGTTCGGCATAAGATCACAAACAACACTTATCTTAGAGTTGTCTTTCATACAGCTTATACAAGGGATTACATATAATAGAGAAAAAAGTAATTTTTTAAGCATAAATCTACCTCTCATCCTAACTTATATAACAAAAATAGATAAAAAAAAATGAGAATATAACGCATTAAATAAATTTAACTATGGGTTTATAAAAACTTAAGCCGCTTAATCATTTATTAAGAAAATAAAGATCTTAAACGGCTCAATATAATGTGATAAAGAATTAATTTATTCGGAAGAAATGGGTATTTCACGTTTGAAGCTCTGCCGGAGGGAAATCAATGTTTCCGTTGATATTACCCCTGGAATTTCTTGAATGTGACCATTTAATAATTCCATCAGATGTTCATTGTCCCTGGCATAAAGTTTAATCAGAATAGTATAAGGGCCTGTAGTGAAGTGACATTCTACCACTTCGGATATCTTTTCCAATTCAGGAACGACGTCTTTGTACATGGATCCTTTTTCCAGCTTTACTCCAATATAAGTGCAGGTATTAAAACCAAGTACTTTAGGATTTACATGGTAGCCCGAACCAACAATTACCTTCATTTCAATCATTTTTTGTACACGCTGGTGAATAGCAGCCCGCGATACGCCGCAGACTTCCGCTACGTCCTTAAAGGGAATACGTGCATTTTGAGAAATGATTTCCAGAATTTTCCGGTCTAATTTGTCTATCTTTTCCATGATATGAATGTACAGATGTGTTTATAAATGAATGTGCTGATAAACAGTGACAATGTCAAGTATATCAGCACATTATTGCTGGGCAAATTATTTTACGATTTCATGTAAGTCTACTTCGAAGATAAGAGTTGCATAAGGTCCTATCTTTTCTGAATGCGCTTCCCTGCCGTATGCAAGATCGTAAGGTACGTAAAGGATATATTTAGATCCTACAGGCATTAACTGAAGACCTTCTGTCCAGCCTTTGATTACACGGTTCAATTCGAAAGTAATAGGTTCTCCTGCTTCTATAGAGCTATCAAATACTTCTCCGTAGATATTTGTTCCGTGATAATCCACTTTTACTTTGTCCGTAGCAACTGGCTTAGGACCATTTCCTTCTTTAACCACTTTGTATTGAAGGCCGCTGGGTAAAACAACAACACCTTCTTCGGATTTATTCTTTTCAAGGAATGCTTCGTTTTCTTCCTTTGCTTTTGCATTTTTCTTTTCAAACGCTTCACCTCTTACTTTTTCGACCGTAGTCATCATGTAAGGACGCGCTTCGTCAACTTTCATTATTGCGCTTTCAGGATCTTCGATCATGGCGATATATCCGGCGCTAAAATTTTCTTTGCTTAGCGATAGAGTAGAATCCTGAAAGATCTCTTGTCCTGCAGTAGGGAATACCAGTGCAGCAAATTGAGTTCCCATCCATTCTCCTATTACAGCAGCCTTTTCTTTAGAATTTTTCGGATCTGCTTTCATTCCTTTAAGGAAACCATTTATATAATCTTTTCTGTTTGCATCCTCTATTCCAAGTTGCATAAACATTTGATCTATCTGGGATGCTGATAACACTCCCTGTGCATACGAAATGGAATCCAGATCCGTTTTAAGATCTGCTTTAGGAACTTGTGCATTACATGAAGATAAAGCTACACAGGCAAAGGCCATTGTAGATAACAAAGAAATTTTCACTAACTTTTTCATTTTAAGACTATTTATTTTATTATAATATATCTAATAATTCTACCTCAAATACCAGGGTACTATTGGGCTCGATCATTTCTCCGGCTCCTCTTTCTCCATAAGCTAATTCCGAAGGAATATAAAGACGGTATTTAGAACCTATCGGCATTAATTGTAACCCTTCTGTCCATCCCGGAATTACCTGGTTTAACCCGAAAGTAGCAGGTTCTCCTCTTTTTATGGAACTGTCGAAAATCTGACCGTCTATAAGCTTTCCTTCGTAATGGACTTTTACTTTATCGGTCGATTTCGGTTTGGCGCCGTTTCCTTCTTTAAGGATTTCATATTGAATACCGCTGGGAGTAGATTGAACGCCAGGTCTTTCTTTATTGATCCTAAGAAATTCTTCTCCCGCTTTTTTTGTTTATGGTAAGTTTTTCTTCCTGCAATTTGGTAAAAAATTCGTTCATGACTTGTTTTGCTTCGTCGTAACTTATTTTTAATGAATTTCCTTTCATTACATCGTCAATAGCCTGAGCAAAATCTTTGATATTCAGCTCTTTAATTCCGGAAGAACGGAAACTGTTTCCCATATTCATTCCTAAAGCATAACTTATCTTGTCGAACTCATTGCTTATATCACTCATTTTAATTTTTCTTTTATTTCTGTTAATATTCTACACTTCAAATGCAAATGTAATTCTTTTCATGACATTATAGAGGAGCTGATGGGATTTATTTTGTAAATTTGTCAATCAAAAGAATTATTTTAACAATTTATAAAGTTTTTACAATTGGAAACGAAATAAGACTCTATATAAAAAATAACGATCCTTACTATAATTTCCCTCCCTGTATAGCTCTT
>JAJBTS010000295.1 GCA_020860885.1 Bacteroidales bacterium | reverse complement strand
TCCATCATATCCTTATCTGAGCAATATAGTTTAATTTATAATGCATTTACGGATCATTTTATTGTTTTTAAATCTCAATTGGCGGATTATATCCAAAAGGATAGGGAAAGTTTACAGAGATATGCGCCTGAACTTCATCAAAAACTGGTTGATTCTTTCTGTTACGTTGAAGATGACAGAAATGAATGGGATCATTTGAATAAATTTACAAAAAATATCATAGAGGATGATTCCAATTTTACACTTATAATAAATCCCACAATGGCATGCAACTTTAAATGTTGGTATTGTTATGAAAACCATCTTCCAAAGTCAAAGATGACTAAATCTATTCAAAAGAGAATTGAAGATTTATCTGTAAAAATACTTGAATCGAATAAAAATCTTAAACAATTTGCACTGGCCTTTTTCGGTGGGGAGCCCTTACTTCAATTTGATGCCATAGTCAAACCTCTTATTGAATTTCATTCCGCTTTATGTTCGCAAAATAATATTCATTTAGGGATTTCTTTTACCAGCAACGGTTCTTTAATTACTCCTTCGGTAATTGATTATTTAAAAAAATATGAAGATGTTTATTTTCAGATCACACTGGATGGAGGAGAAAGCCATCATAATAAGGTTCGGTACAGCTACAAAAATCAGAATTCCTATCAATTGATATTAGAAAATATAAGACAACTTTTGAGTAACCGGATCCCCGTTCGGTTAAGGATAAATTATACCATTAAGAGTATAGATTCAATACAGAGTATTTTACCGGATATTCAGGATATTTCTATGAACGATCGAAGATTTTTGGAAATAGATTTTCATAGGGTTTGGCAGGATAGAGAGACATTGTCTGTGCCGGAATCGATCCGAGATGTTATAAATATGTTTGTCTGGGAAGGCTTTACTGTTATTTTTAACGATATTGATGAAATTAGAAAGTGTTGTTATGCAGACAAGAGGCACACTTGCGTTATAAATTACAATGGAGATGTTTATAAATGTACAGCTAAAGATTTCACCAAAGAAAACAGGGAGGGCTATTTGAAAGAGCATGGAGAAATTGTTTGGGAAAATTCGCCGGAATACAGGGCTAACTTGAAGTTGAAATTAGACCATTGTAAGAATTGCCGGGTAGCTCCTTTATGTGGAGGTGGATGTTCCAGGCACATACTTGAACAAGAGAAGGAAGGTAATTCCGGATACTGCGCTTTAGAAAATTCAGAAGAAATGATGGACCAGATGATCCTGGACCGTTTCGATGCCTGTATAAGAACTCAGGAAAAAGTACCTCTATGTTTTTCTTAAAAGGTATCTATAACCCTTATGGCTATATTTGTTTACTGAATTTTTGAGGAATAAAAATATATAAAATGAAATGACTGCTCAGGAGATTTGGACATGGGTAAGGAAAAAGAATTTCCCTTTTCACCAACAACTGGAAGCCAACGATTGTGGCCCTTCCTGCCTTAGGATGATTTGCTCTTTTTATGGACGGAATTTTTCTGTGAAAACTATAAAAAAGGCATGCAATACTACGCGTATAGGTTCGACTGTTTGGGATTTGCTTTCTGCTTCAAAAGAATTGGGTTTTACTGCTGCAGCAGTAAAATTGTCTTTAGAGGAAGTGAATCGGATGCCTTTACCGGCCATCTTGTATTGGAGGCAGGAACATTTTGTAGTACTGTATAAAATAGATGAAAAGAAAGGAATAAAAAACTATCATGTAGCCGATCCGGGTTTTGGGAAACTAGCCATGCCTGAAAATATTTTCGTAGAATCTTTCATCGGAGAAAATGAAGCCGGAATTTCTATCGTATTGGAACCGACGGATGCTTTTTATGGAAATAAAAGCGAAAAGTTTTCTTTGCGGGAAGAATTTATGGATATATGGGAGCTTACGAAATCAACGTTTAAAACTCATAAAAAAAAGTTTCTCTTTGCTCTCGTTTTTTCCCTGTTAGCGATGGTGGCAAACTGGTTAATTCCCATTGTTTTTCAGAAAATGTTCGATGATGGAATTGGAATGAGGAATTTGGATTTGATTAAAGTTCTGGCAGCCACCCAATTTGCATTATTTATCGGTTATATTGTATCCAATAATTTTTCGAACATACTTCTTTCAAAAGTAGGATATAGTTTGGGAATAAGTTTTTTGTCTACTTATTTGCATAAACTCATTAAACTTCCTATCAGTTTCTTTGATACTAAAGCAAATTCGGACCTGATACAATTGGTGGAGGATCAGGAAAATCTAAAGTCGTTTTTAATTTATAATCTCATATCTTTTTTATTCTCATTTTCTAATTTAATTGTTTTTTCCGGCATTCTGATATATTATAATGTCTGGGTGTTCCTGACTTTTCTTTTTTTCAGTATTATTTCTGCTATCTGGTCTGCTCTCTTCTTAAAAAGAAGGAAGATCCTTAATTATATGAGATTTTCTGCTGCTTCTGAAAGTAAAAGCAATATCTACGAACTCATCATGGGTATGAGGGAAATAAAGATCAACAGTGCTCAGGAAACCAAAGTGGCACAGGCCGAAAAGACCCAGGATAAAATCAATAATTTTAATTTGCAAAGACTTTATCTGGATTATTACAGCAATTCAGGGGTACAGGCATTTAGCAAATTAAAGGATATTGTAATTATCGTTTTCTGTGCCCATTTTGTAGTATCCGGGGAAATGACTTTAGGGGTTCTCATGACCATCAGTTATCTGCTCGGACAATTAAGCCAGCCTTTTACTCAGATATTGGAATTTGTTCAGGAATTTCAGGCTACAAAGTTGAGTTTCGACCGATTGGCCGAAGTCCAGAAACACAAAAATGAAGATAGTGATGAGAAAATCTCTCCCCGTACCATTCAGGAAGGATTTCTTATTAAAAATGCTTCTTTTAAATATGCAGGAGGTTTTAATCCGTATGTTTTGAAAAATATCTCTGCCCGAATTCCCAGCGGAAAGGTTACAGCCATAGTAGGGGCCAGCGGAAGTGGAAAAACTACTTTGTTAAAAATCCTTTTGTCGTTTTATTATCCTCAGGAAGGCGATATTTATCTGGATAAAAATAAAATGTCGGATATAAATGCCGATGAATGGAGAAAAAAATGCGGGGTTGTTATGCAGGACGGATATATGTTTAGTGGCTCGATTATGGACAATATCGCACTAGCGGATGAGAAACCGGATCTGGAAAAGATGAAAAAAGCTGCACGTGTAGCATGTATAGACGATTTTATCGAAAAATTACCTATGGGCTATAATACCAAGATCGGTAATATTGGAGTAGATCTGAGTGGAGGGCAGAAACAACGCTTGTTAATTGCCAGGGCTGTGTATAAAGATCCTGAATTTATATTTTTCGATGAAGCAACTTCTTTCCTCGATACAACCAATGAAGCAAAGATCATGCATAACCTGAAATCTTTTTATAAAGGAAAAACAGTGGTGATAGTGGCTCACCGGTTAAGTACGGTCAAAGATGCGGATAATATCATTGTTCTGGAAAACGGATATATAACCGAAACGGGTACCCATGAAGAACTTACTTTTAAAAAAGGAATATATTATACTTTAATAAAAAACCAGTTAGAACTCGGACAGTAAATTTTATTTGTATGAAAATACCGGAAATAAGTGTGGTAATGCCTGTATATAATGCGGAGATTTATCTTAAAGAAAGTATGGAGAGCATCCTTTCCCAAACCTTTGAGAACTTCGAATTAATAATCGTGGATGACGGTTCAACCGACAAATCCGTAGATACAATTAAGGCTTATAATGATCTCAGGATCCGGCTGATCAGGCGCAAGCACGATTATATTTATTCCTTAAATGCAGGTATGTCTGCTGCGAAAGGAAAATACATAGCAAGAATGGATGCCGACGATAGGATGAGGCCGGAGAGATTGTTGGTACAATATAATTTTATGGAGGAAAATCCGGACATCGATATTTGTGGCTCCTGGATGCAAACCTTTGGGGAGAATCAGGAGCAACAGAGAATAGTAAAATATCCTCCCACGCACGATGCTGTATTAAGACAGATACTTTTTGGGAATGTTATGGGACATCCGTCAGTAATGATGAGGCAAAAGCTTCTTTCACACTTTGAGAAAGAAGGGGAGATTTATAATGTATACGATAAAGAATATATTTATGCGGAAGATTACAACTGTTGGATTTATCTGATTAAAAAAGGGTGTATATTTTCTAATATTCCGGCTTGCCTGATGGATTATAGAATAAGTGAGAATCAGGTAACGCAAAAAAAATATAGTGCCATGAGAGAGTGTACCAACAGGATACAAAGGGAATACTTAGAATTCTTAATCGATTTTATAATGAACGAAAATCCTGTTTATTACAATCTGATTGAAAACTCAATCAACCTTTTTAATGATCAGAATCTGTCTTCACTGGAATTAAGACAGATAATCTATGTACTGTTTTCCAGAATTATTAAAGATAAAGATACCCAACAGGTAAAACCTGAAGCTGTCTGAATCCGAACTATTCGTTTCACTTACTTAATTTAAATACCTATGGAAATATCTTCCGGCTTATATCTTAATTTATATCGTTCCATCCGGGAACTAAATGCTACTCGTGATCTTAATTTCCCATTGTATATGTTGCCTGTATTGGCTGATTATCTTTTGAGGAAAGAAAATGCACAAAACAATTCACAATCTCCTCTGTTAACCGAAAAAGACTTATTAAAAAAACTGGAAACAAAACTTTTTCCTCCGGAATCCGGAAACGATGCAAATCTATCCTCGAAATCTAAATTGGTGGATATAAAAGAACATATGTGGTACCCGTTTCTAGTTAACCTGCAAGGAGCTGTTCTTTTTTATGCGCAGAATGAAGCGGAGTTGAAGTATTTTTCTTCCGTTTTAGATCCTCTGAACCGATTGGTCGTAGTATTGTGTGATTTCACTCCGCCCGAAAATGATTTACCGAAATGGCTGATTCTAATGGAACTGGATTTCTGCGATCAAAAAGTTTATGAAAATGAAATCCTCCGGCAGTCATTGAAAGAACTATATGATTATCACAACACATTTGCAGCTCTGTTGGATATTATGCAACCCTTAGGTATCGTTGTTTTAAACAATTCTTCTTTTCAAAAACATATATTGTCTCATATCGGGCGAGAGAAACAGATCCCTGTTATCGCTTTGAAATCCGATAAAGAATATTCTTTCCCATCCGATCATCAGGAAACCATACCTTCTGATTACTCTATTGATTTGAAGTTGCCTCCAAACGACGAAGAAAAGCAGGAGGTATCCATGCAAATCGCAAAAGAAATAAATAAACGCATCCCTTATTCCTACTTCAAAAAGTCCGGGGAACCTCGTTTGCATATTGGCTGCGGTACTTGTGTAAAGACCGGTTGGTTAAATTCCGACATGAATTTTACAAAAGATATTATTTTCCTGGATGCTGAGAAAAAGTTTCCATTCCCGGACTCCTCTTTCCGGTATGTCTTTTCAGAGCATTTGTTTGAACACCTTAGTTACAAGGGCGGTAAAAATATGCTGCAGGAAGTCTACCGGGTCTTAAAACCTCAGGGAATATTTCGGTTAACCATGCCCGGACTGGAATTTCTGATTAAATTGTATGAAGAAAAAGACAATGAACTATACGATCAGTACATAGACTGGAGCATATCTTCTTTTGCTCCCGGTATAAAAGAAGACTTTGAACAGGAGAAAGTTCCTCCGATGTTTATCGTTAATAACTTCATGCGTTTTTTTGCCCATAAAATGATTTATGATAAAGAAACAATTACTTATTTATTAAAAAAAACCGGATTTAAAAACGTTTCTTATCCCAAAATAGGAGAGAGTGTCCATCCTGTTTTTTCTGATATAGAACAACATGGCAAAGTAATACCCGAATGGGCCAATAACCTCGAAAGTTTTGTTGTCGAAGCCCAAAAGTAGAGACGCAATATCTTGCGTCTCTATGATGCAGCGTGTACATAAAGACGCAAAATTTTGCGTCTTTTTTCCTGTCCACGTATCATCGTCGTAGAGACGCAAGATTTTGCGTCTCTACCCGTTATGTCGGGTGTTTATTTGGTAAATCAATCAAATAATCCGTTGAAAATAGTTCCCGATGCCTGTCTGCGTGTGATTGACCAGCAGTTAAAAGAACTGGAATTTCACGGGATGATAAAGACGCAAAATCTTGCGTCTCTACTTCTTCTCCTTCCGGTATATATCCGTTGTTTATCAGCAATTTATAATACAATTCTTCTGTTAAAGAATTATTAATTTTTAAATCATTATTCCGGTCACCCCCTTCAGGAAGTATCCGACTTTCAGGAGGAACTTCATGTTGACGTGCCCCCCAAAAGTTGGACAGCTAGTTTATATATTCATAAGGGTCCGGT
>JAJBTS010000192.1 GCA_020860885.1 Bacteroidales bacterium | reverse complement strand
CCTTATAGTTATTAAGATATACAAATTTCTTTAGGACTTACAAAAATAAGAAAATTATTGGAAATTTATTAATAAACTGAAAGCCTCAAAAGAAATATTCTTATATTTGCTCAAGAATTTAAGATATATGTTCAAACAAATTTTTACCTGCATAATTGTATTTATTTTATCTTTTCAATATTCATATCCACAAAAAGTAGGATTGGTTTTAAGTGGAGGTGGTGCTAAAGGAGCTGTTCATATTGGAATTATTAAAGCTCTAGAAGAAAATAATATACCCATTGATTATATTTCAGGAACTTCCATAGGGGCAATAGTAGGTAGCTTGTATGCAATGGGTTATTCTCCGGAACAGATGCTAACGTTATTTATGTCGGATGAATTTTATCATTGGCAAACAGGGAAAGTGGAAGAAGACTATCAGTTTTATTTTCGGAAACCACCTGATGATCCTTCTTTTATCCGCTTTAGTATCTCATTGAAAGACTCTGTTGATTTACGAGAATCTCTCATGCCTAACAGTCTAATCAGTCCTGTACAAATGAATCAGGCATTCTTACATCTTTATTCTCAGGCAAACGCTCAATGTCAGGGAATTTTCGATAATTTATTTGTTCCTTTTTTATGTGTAGCATCTGATGTATATAATAAAAAACCTATTATTTTCAGGCATGGAGATTTAGGAAATGCCGTAAGAGCTTCCATGACCTTTCCTCTTTTCTTCAAACCTTTAGTCAAAGACAGCATTCCTTTATGGGACGGAGGAATTTATGATAACTTTCCAGTTACTCCCATGAAAGAGGCCTGGGATCCTGGTTTTATTATCGGGTCATCTGTAGCAGGATATAATTCTAAATCGCCGGCAGAACAAAGTTTGTATGATCAGGTAGAAAACATGGTTATGCAAAAGACAGACTACGAGATTAACCCTGAAGATGGTATAATGATGCGTTTTAGATTGGAAGATGTCAGCCTGTTAGACTTTAATAAAGCTCAGGAACTTCATGATTTGGGATATACGCGTGCAATAGAAATGATCGATTCAATCAAAGGAAGAATAGGTAGAAGAGTTCCTTTACCGGAAATTGATGCGAGACGAGCAGCTTACAAAGCAGCCCTTCCTCCTTTGGTTTTCAGAAATATTTATATTTCAGGAACTACCGAAGCTCAAAAAACATACATTGAAAGTCAAATTCGACGAAATGATGAAGACAATTTTACTATACGTGATTTCAAACGTACATATTTTCGTTTACTTACTAATTCTAAGATAAAAGAAATTTTTCCTCATGCGGAATATGACCCGGAAAGTAGAACATTTGATTTATTTCTGGAGATTCAGATGAGCGATGAACTGGTAGTATCCTTTGGAGGAAATGTATCTTCTTTCAACGCCAACCAAGTGTTTTTGGGGCTGGGGTATCAGAGTTTAACAGAATTATCTATGAATTTAAACCTAGATATGCAGTTAGGAAATGCTTTTAACGGAGTCACCTTACAGGGAAGATTAGAGGTACCTGCCAGAATGCCCTTCGATATTTCAGCAATATTTTCTTATAATACCCGAAAATTTTACGAGAGTGAAAAATTGTTTATAGATACAGATTTATCTACTTTTTCCAATCAGAGAGAAACTTTCGGTAAATTAGCTGTAGGATTACCCTTTCAATCCAAAGCAAAAGTCGATATTATGGCCGGATACGGAGAATTAGAAGACAGATATTATCAAAATTCCTCAGGCTCTCTATTAAATGCCGAGTTTGACAAAAGCAGATATCATTTGTTTAATTTTGGATTATACTATCGTAAAAATTCTTTGAATACCAAACAATTTGCTATTTCTGGTCAGGATCATAAAGTATATGCACAATACATCACCGGAAGAGAAAATTTCAAACCGGCTAACAGATCCAAAAGTAACAATAGTATGTATCAATCTTATATACAACTGAATGCTCATTTAACGAATTATCATTCTATGAGTAATCGTTTTACTCTTGGCTATACAGCTGAAGGAGTAGTTTCCAGTAAAAATTTGTGGAGCAACTATACTGCATCTGTATTACAAGCGCCTGGCTTTACCCCTACTCCACATAGTATGTTGGTTTACAACGAAGCTTTTCATGCAAATGAATATCTTGCAGGAGGTTTGATTCCTATCTTTAAATTAAATTCCACCTTTCATTTAAGAGGTGATTTCTATGGTTTCTTCCCGCTGTATCCTATTAAAAGGGGAGAAAACAATTCTGCTTATCACGGAGACTTGTTTACTGATCCGGCTTATTCAGGTGAAATAAGTATTGTAGCACAATTTTCTTTTATGAATGTTAGTTTATATGCTAATTATTACAGTTATCCAAAAGACAACTGGAATTTTGGATTAAATATTGGTTATTTAATATTTGGTCCTAAATTCATTCAATAATTTATAAAAAGATTTGCAAATTAAAAATATATAATCTACCTTTGCACTCGCAATAAGCAAATGGCTCCGTGGCTCAACTGAATAGAGCATCTGACTACGGATCAGAAGGTTACAGGTTTGAATCCTGTCGGAGTCACTCAAAAAGCACTTACAAACATGTGAGTGCTTTTTTGTTGTAAGATAGGCTAGTATAAAAATTAGTTGAAAATAATGAATCCGATTAAAATAATAATAGACAAGGCTACATGGAATCGCAAAGAACATTTTGAGCATTTCAATGCTTTTGACGATCCTTTTTTCGGAGTTACTGTTCATGTGGATTGCACAAATACATATTATTATGCAAAAGAGAAAGGGCTTTCTTTCTCTTTGCTCATACTACATCGTATTATTACTGCTGCTATTAAAATAGAGGAATTACGTTATCGCATAGAAGGGAACAATGTGGTTTGTTATGATAGTCTTGTGCCTGAAGCTACTGTTGGTCGGGCAGATCACACTTTTTATTTTGCATCTTTTGATTATGATGCTGATGAAGATGTTTTTGTACAGAGAGCAAAGGCTGAAATGGATCGCATGCAACATACTACGGGTTTAAATAAAAATGGTGCATTTCACTCGAATGCTATACATTATTCCACTGTGCCATGGTTCACTTTTACCGATATGAAGCATCCCACGAATATGAATTCGGGTGATAGTGTTCCGAAGATTTCAACCGGAAGATTTTTTTACGATGGTGAAAGATTGATGATTCCTGTTTCAATAACCTGTCATCATGGTTTGATGGATGGATATCATATCAGTCAATTTTTAGAAATACTGGAATTATAAACCAGTTACTTATTTGCAAAATACGGGAAAGAATCCACGTAGCAATTTTTAATAAACTATCTTATTTTAGAGAATTATATTCTTCTACAATCCGAAAAGAATTGTATTTATCCTTTCCGGATAACTTATAATAGAGTCCTCCAGAATCAAATTCCTTACGACTGGAAAGGACTAAAACTAATGGAACTCCTTCTTCCTGAGAAATTTTATTCAAATCATCAACATTAGCATTATTGATCATCCGAAACTGAGAATCCTTAAAGTCTATTCCATAATAATTATAAATGAGTGAATCTCCTTGCAGAAGGAAAATACTATCCTCTTTTTGATTCTTAATATAGGCAGATACACTTTTGTAATCCTCTTTTTCATAATATTTATCAAACATAGTACGCATGCCGGAAAGTGCGGTTAAACTCACAATTAATACTGCTCCACCTCTATAGATCATTTTTTTAGAGAAAAACATTGATTTTAAGATGTAACACAGTAATATCAGCAATACGGGTAATAAGTAAATAATATGGCGCTCCCAAAAACGGGTGTGGAATAAAATATTAATAATACAAAAACCTCCAAATGCAATAAATCCTGGTAAAAAAATAGCAACTAGATGTTTGTCTTTCCATAATTTGTTTTTTACAACATATAAAAATAAAGTCAGATAACCGAAAACCATCAACAGGATACAAGTAATATGTATCCATGATAATTGTGAAAGGATCATAGAGCGTAAATCGTTTCTTGATAATCCAAGACCACCGAATCCGGCAAAATAATATACAATTTGAATGATACTGGCTTTCCAATTGGCAGTGAGCCCTCCTACTCCACCAATTTCACCTGCGCCGGTCATTACCTTCATATAATGATACAATATTACTATATAAGGGATAGCAAAACCTCCAAGTACTGATAGATGTTTTTTGAAATCTAACTTTCTAAGCCTAATTAAACGGATACATTCTACTAAATACATTAATATGATGAATCCGAACATCATGTGCGTCAGTAATCCTATTAAAAATGTGAAATGCAGCCAAAATAAAGTCTTATAATCGTTTAAGTTTCGGTAAAATAATAAATATGTATAAATACTTCCTATGCATAATAACATGATATAAGGACGTGCTTCATTCATATAATATATGAATAAAGGATTAAAAAAGAACAAGACACAAAACCAAGAAGGTGCTTTGATCTTGCAAATCATATACCATGAGACAATCAAATAAATAATAGCAAAAGGGATATTCAAACTTCGCAATCCTATTTCAGTATAACCGAAAAGCTGGGTCCACATCCATTCGAAGACAAAATAAAGAGGCATTCCTCCATTAGCATTGTGAGAATTCCATACACTGGAAAGCATTTCTGAAAAACTCTTTCCATGCATTACCTGATAGGTTAACATTTCATCGATCCAAATGCTGGATTTATTAATGGAAAAAGTCAGAGCAATAAGTACGGCAATTATTGGAAAGACATAATTACTTTTCTTCATGGTATTCTTCTTCTTGATTTACGTTCCAAATATTAGATTTATCTTTCACGTTTGTAAAAATATTTTTGACTGCTTCAAAAGCCGTTTCCATTGAATGATCCATATTATTATAACGATGCTGACCATTCCGCCCTATACAATACAGGTTTTCAAAGCTATTTAAGTAATTTATGAGTAAATTAATTTCATTATATGTATCAAAATAGGCAGGATATGCTTTTGGAACATACTCGCAATGAGTATCTAGCACTGGTTCGGTTTCTTCAATTAAACCGATAGAAGCAAGCTCTTTTACGGCAAGTTGAATTCGTTTCTTCTCATCCATATTCCAGAAAGAATCTCCTTCATTACAAAAATATTCAAGACCAATCCAAACGGTTTCTTCCGGATTCTGTAACATATAAGGAGACCAATTGTTGAATATTTGTACCCGGCCTAAACGAACATTGTTGTCTTGTACATAGATCCAACAATCCGGAATAATATTACTGAGCGTGGGCATCTTTGTTTCATTTTTAAGTGCCAGTTTTTTAACTAATAATCCAATAGTAATAAAATCCCGGTAAGGTAAGCCGGATGCGATGCTACGGATATTTTCGGGAACCTCCTCAAGGCCAGCAATCAAATCTTTTAGTGGCATAGAAGAAATAACAATATCGATAGGTTCAGTAACTATTTTACCATTGGATTCATATTTTACAGCTATCACTTTTCCTTCTTTTGTATCAAATCCTGTGACACGACAGCCTTTTTGCAGCTTTCCTCCCATTTTTTGAAATTCATCTGCAGCTGTTTCCCACAATTGTCCCGGACCGTATTTTGGATAAGAGAAGTGTTCTATTAAAGAAGTTTCTACTTTTGATTCATCTTGCTTGCCATGAAATGCCTTCTGAAAAATATCTTTTAATACAGCTCTTATAGATAATCCTTTGACGCGTTGTGCTCCCCAGTCCGGTGAAATCTTATCAGGATGTCTGCCCCACAGTTTTTCAGTATAAGACTCAAAAAACATGGAATAAAGTTTCCGACCAAAACGATTGATGTAAAAATTTTCCAAGGAGTCTTCCGGTTTCTTAGCTACTACAGAATACAGATAACTGAATCCGGCTCCCATCGTAGTCACCAACCCCATATTTTTGATCGTATTAAAATTTAGTTTTACAGGATAATCAAAGAAAGCTTTCCTGTAAAAAATACGGGATACACGATTACGGGTCAGCATAACTCTATCGTTTGTCTGAGGATCCGGACCGCCTTTATACAATTTTACATCCCGATGCAATTTCAAATCATCATAAGCCGGATGACCTTGCATCGGCATAATGTTGTTCCACCAACTTACTACTTTATCGTTCTTAGAAAAAAAACGATGCCCTCCAATATCCATCCGGTTTCCATTATGCCTTACTGTCCGGGAGATTCCGCCGATAGCTTGTGATTGTTCTAAAATGGTAACATTTAAGTTTTTATCTTGCTTCAATAATTCATAACCGGCAACAACACCTGCCGGACCTGCTCCTATAATAATTATTTTTTTGAATTCAGCCATTTTTAGTTTTTATATAATAAATATTTCCGTGCAAAAAAATTCCACAAATATACTAAAACGACTACCATTATTTTAGACGCTAAATAATGTATATCGTAGTAATCCGTTAATAACC
>JAJBTS010000079.1:222-6448 GCA_020860885.1 Bacteroidales bacterium | reverse complement strand
CTCTTACCCTATACCGGGAGGGAGCAAGATGGGGATTTGGAAATGGCTGATTCCAAAAGAATAGATGAATTTCTATCCTATTACACGAAGGAAAAAGAAAATCTGTTCGGAGAGGAAAAAACTGCCTTAATGGCTCTTATTCTTGCTTCTTATGAAGATTATCTTAATGAAAACGGGTTGACGCAAGATAAGCGCTGGGAAAGGATAGAAAATCTGTTGATATCAGAGAATGATTTGTTTTTAGAATTATTGGACTATTGGAATTTAGCGGAGCAAAAGGAGTCGGATTCTTTCGCGATAACACCACTTGTCCGAAGCATCAAATTCTTTATTTAAGTATTTTAATTCGTTAATAATTATAATTTTTATCCATATGCTGGTTTACCAGTACCAAGGTGAAGCAGTCACCAGAAAACAGTGACGCAGGATTAGATGTTAAACATTTCTACTATAGAATTGTTAACCCCTCCAATCCGCTGATCACTGTTTACTGTTTCACTGTTTACTGTATACCTCCTCCGAGGGCTTTATAGAGTGTGACGCTGTATTGGAGTTGTTCCAGCTTATCGTTCACCTGTCCGATACGGGCTTGCAGCATATCCTGTTGAGCTGTGATCACTTCCAGATAATTAACTTCTCCCGCCTTGAGCAATTCTTTAGTGAAATCTACCGCGGTATTTGTTGCCTGTACCTGTTTTTCGCGGATGCCGTTCTTCTTCAGGGAAGAATCGTACGAAAATAAGATGTCGGAGACTTCCTGTCCGGCCATTAAGACTGTTTTTTCGAAATTCAGCAAGGCTTCTTCCTGTTGCGCCTTACGGATTTTCAATTGTCCGGTTAGCTGCTTTTTAGCGAAGATCGGTTGAGCTAAGCCTCCGATAATATTGGCGAAAATATTCTCAGGTTGGAAGAATTTGGATAAAGTAGTCGCGCCGTAACCAATCATGGATCCGGTCCCCAAGGTAATGGAGGGATAGAAACTGGCCTGAGCTGCATTGGTCAATTCGAAAGCAGAACGGAAAGCCAGTTCCGCTTGCATTACGTCCGGACGTTTGGATAATAATTGCATCGGGATGCCGTAAGCCAGTTGCGGAATGACTTCCTGTTTTGTCAATACAGTCCTTTCAATAGGTCCCGGATCGCGGCCCAACATTACGCAAAGAGAATTTTCCATCTGACGGATCTGGGTCTTCATATCCTGTAAACTGATTTGCGTGGAATACAACAGGGACTTACTTTGTTCGATGCCGGCAGCATTCATCATTCCGGCTTGCATCATAGCTTGCATAGTTTCCACACTCTCCTGAAGCAAGCCGATCACTTCTTCCGTTACCATCGACTGTTCGTCAAGAGCCAACAAAGAGTAGTAAGAAGTAGCGATATTTGCTATCAAAGAAGTCTGGATCAGGTTCCGGTACGCATGACTGGATAAGAATTGTGCGTAACTGGATCTGGATTGGCGGTTGAGTTTTCCCCAGACATCCAATTCCCAGGATGCGGATATACCCAGTGAATATTGTTCCTGATGGGTACCTAACACTTTTTCTTTTCCGGTTGCGGGATCTACACTTCCCCGGGCATGAGTTACCTGTCCGACCAATGCTACATCGGGGAAATAAGCGGCTTTAGCCATCCCGAGGTTAGCTTCTGCCTGTTGTATACGGGTATAAGCTATTTTTAGATCGTAATTATTCGCCAGGCCTTCCTGTATCAATGCCTGCAGGGAAGGATCTTTAAAGTATTCCTTCCAGGGTATATTGGCAATAGAGGTAGTATCTTCCGGTTGCATATCGCGGAACAGTCCGGACGTGTCTATCTCCGGTGAAGTATATTTATTTGTTACCTGACACGACGAAGATGTTATCAGGAGAACAGCGCTTATAATAAAACCATATATGTATATCCTTTTCATAATTCCTTTTATTGTTTAGATGGTTTACTTAATTTTTCCTGTAGACTTTGGAATATTATATATAATATCGGGATAATTACAACTCCGATCAAAGTACCGATAAGCATCCCCCCGACGGCACTGATACCAATAGAACGGTTTCCTACGGAGCCGGCTCCTGAGGCAAGCATCATAGGCAAAAGCCCGCCGATAAATGCGAAAGAAGTCATCAGGATAGGACGAAGCCGGGCAACAGCTCCATTGATGGCTGCTTCGAGGATACTCATTCCCTGCTTACGCCGCTGAATAGCGTATTCCACAATAAGAATGGCATTTTTTGCCAGCAATCCGATCAACATGACCATAGAGATCTGGACATAAATATTGTTTACGATCCCTTGCTGTATTCCAAAAAGGAAAATGAATACAAATACGCCGAATAATCCTACGGGCAACGATAGTAACACAGCCAGCGGTATGATATAACTTTCGTATAACGCAGATAACAACAGGTACACAAAAATCAAACAAATACCAAAGATCAATACGGTCTGGCTGCTGCTTTGAGATTCCTCACGGGTCATTCCACCGAAATCGTATCCGTATCCTTCCGGTAATACTTTGGCCGAAATGTCGGGAAGTAAAGCCAGGACATCCCCGGTACTGTATCCGTCCATCATATTCGGAATAATTGTTACATCCATAGAGGAAAACATGTTGAAACGGGTGAGGGTAGGGGCTCCGACTACATCGTTTATGCTTATAAATTCTGTAATGGGAGACATTTCTCCGTTGGCCGTACGTACATAAATACTGTTTAAATCATCCAGTTTGGAACGGTATTCCGGTGGTGATTGCAACATCACTCGGAATTGTTTCCCGTAGAGGTTGAAATTATTGATATACATACTTCCCACATAAGCCTGCAAAGTACTCATCACTTCGTTCAGGGTAAGCCCGGCTTCCTTGATTTTAGGAATATTGGCTTCGATCTCCTTTTGCGGGAAATTAGGGTTAAAAGTAGTCATCGCTACCATGACCTCATCTCTTTTATTTAATTCTGCAATAAATTCATTGGCAATGCCGTAAAATCTTTCCGTATCGCCTCCCATTCTGTCCAGAAGTTCCAATTCGACACCGTTACTCATACCGAAGCCTTGCAAGGTGGGAGTGCCAAAGAACATGGTCGTTGCATTTTTCATGTTTTTTGTTTTTTCCGTAAGTATAGTTGCAACCTCGGCGGTGCTGATATCCCGGTCTCCCCATGGATCCATTTTTATAACTAAAGAACCATAAGAACTCCCCAGACCGCTCATGAAATTCAACCCGGCCAGATTGCTGATGTGAGTTATTCCTTCTATTTCATTTGCAATTTCCGCAATTTCTATCATTAATTCATTGGTTTGTTCCAACGATGATCCCGGAGCGAGTGTTACTACACCCATTACAGCTCCACTGTCTTCCTGGGGAACAAATCCGCTGGGAGTTATCTTCATTAACCAGTATAGGCAGAGAGAAGCTACTAATATAATGGCTATGGTGATCCAGCGGTGATTTTTCTTTCCTAAAAAATGCAGGGAAGATTTATATTTGCTTGTAACAGCATTGAATGTTATGTTAAATGCGTAATAGAAACGTTGAAGGAAATTCTTCTTCTTACCTTGTTGATCGTGGATGGGTTTCAGGAATAAAGCACAGAGAGCCGGACTAAGAGTAAGGGCGTTTACTGCAGAAATAAGGATCGCTATTGCCAGGGTTAATCCGAATTGCTGGAAGAAAACTCCGCTGGTACCTCCTATAAAACTAACAGGAATAAATACCGCCGCCATAACTAATGTGATAGAAACGATGGCAGGCGTAATTTCTTTCATTGCGGCAAGAGTCGCTTTCTTGGGATCCTTTTCTCCTGCTTCCAGTTGCGCATGGACCGCTTCCACGACGACTATAGCATCGTCTACTACAATTCCGATGGCAAGTATCAACGCAAATAAAGTCAATAAATTAATAGAGAAGCCTAATAGCTGGAGAAAAAAGAATGTTCCGACAATCGCTACGGGTACGGCAATCGCCGGTATGGCAGTCGACTTAACATCCTGCAGGAATATAAATACCACAAGGAATACCAGAAGGAAAGCCTCTATAAGGGTGGATATAACTTTATGTATGGATGCGTCCAGGAATTCGCTGGCATCCATCATATAGGTAATCTTAATGCCTTCAGGTAGTGTTTTCTGTGCATTTTCGATCACCGCTTTCACATCTTTAATCACTTGCTGGGCGTTGGACCCGGCTGTCTGAGCAATAGAGATCATAATGGATTCCTTACCATCCATATAAGATTCAACGGTATAGTTCAATGCTCCCAGTTCTACATCCGCCACATCTCCTAACCGTAATATTCTTCCGTCAACAGACCGTATGATAATGTTTTCATATTGGTCTACCGTTTGAAGTTTTCCGGTGTATTTGAGAGTGTATTCAAAAGTCTGATTGCTGTTTTGTCCCAAAGCTCCCGGAGCCGCTTCGATATTCTGATCCTGTAAGGCTGCAATGACTTCATTGGTAGAAATATTGTAGGAAGCCATCACGTCCGGTTTTAACCAGATGCGCATAGAGTAGTCTTTTGCACCCATTACACTGGCGCTACCGACTCCGTATACACGTTTAATTTCAGGGAGAATATTGATGTTGGCGTAATTCTGTATGAATCCGGCATCGTAATCCGGATTATCCGAAGATAAAGTCATCATCAGGATATTACTATTCTGCTGCTTTTGTACGACCAATCCTGTCCGGTTCACTTCATCCGGTAAGAGAGAAGAAGCCCGGGCTGCGAGATTCTGTACGTTTACCGCAGCAATATCCGGATTGGTTCCGTTTTTGAAATAAACATAGATCATTCCCTGACCACTATTTAATGCGCGGGAAGTCATATAAGTCATACCTTCCACTCCGTTTATTTGTTCCTCCAGGGGAATAACTACACTATTCATTACCACTTCGGCGTTGGCCCCCGGATAATTTGCCTGTACCACTACCGTCGGAGGTGCGATATCCGGATATTGTTCCACAGGTAAGGAAAATATGCCAATGATACCCAACACAACGATAATAATTGATATTACAGTTGATAATACAGGTCTCTCAATAAATATCTTTATCATTATTATAGATTTATTAAGCTGGAATTATTAATTAACTTTTATTTTTTTTCCTTGATGTAAGGTAATTAAGCCATCGGTAACAATGGTGTCGCCCGGATTTAATCCTTCTGTTACCACATAACTCTGGCCGTCGGGGGTGGGGAGAACCGAAATTAAGGTCTCTGTTACTATATCTCCTTCTACTTTATACGTAATGATTTTGTTCTGACGGGCAAATGTCGCTTTTTGAGGAATAACGAGCACATCTGTTTTGTATTCCGGAATAATTATTTTTCCGCTGGTTCCGCTTTTCAATATTCCGTGAGAATTAGGGAAAGTTGCGCGTAGGGTGGCTGCTCCTGTAGTATTATCCACTCTACCTTCTATGGTTTCAATTTTTCCTTTTTCAGAATATTCGTTTCCGTTTGCAAGAATAAGTGTTACTTCCGGAATATCTTTGATTTTCTCCGATTGAGTTTTTCCTTCCAGGCGGTCCAGTAAATTCATTAACTCTTTTTCGTTGATAGAAAAGTATACATATACATTTCCTGTATTAGAAATGGTAGTTAATGCGTTGGAACTATTTACCAGGCTTCCTAAGCGGAAAGGAATAGAGCCTACCACTCCGTTGACCGGGCTGGAAACATTCGTCCAGCTTAATGTTGCTTCCGCGTTCGTTAATGTTGCTTCGGCCTGGCGATAAGCAGCCAAAGCCGTTTCGTAATCGTTTTCTGCAATATCCAGCTGAACCTGACTAATGATTTCTTTTTCAGCCAACGGACGAATCCGGTCTGCATTTACTTTTGCAGTATTTAATTTCGCTTTGGCACTTTCTAATGCTGCCTGGGACGTACGTACATTTTGTTCGGAAACAGGTGAATCAATTTTGAATAGAGTCTGCCCTTTTTTTACTACGGATCCTTCATCCACATACACTTCTTTGATAAATCCGTCTATTCTCGGACGTATTTCAATATCTTCCTGACCTTTAATTGTGGACGGATACGAGGATTGTAAAGTTACATCCTGTTTTTCCACTTTTAATATAGGATATTCCTCCAAAGGCGTCTCCACTTGTTTCTGCTGTCTTCCGCAGGAAACCAAAACCAGGACAACAGAAATTGTTAAAAAGATTTTTTTTGAATTCATTTTTTTATTTGTAATTAATTGTTTCTATTAAGAATATTATGAG
>JAJBTS010000079.1:0-212 GCA_020860885.1 Bacteroidales bacterium | reverse complement strand
ATGACATTCTCTGCCGGGATTAATTCTGAATTTTTAATCCTGGTTCAATGAGTAGAGATAAGTCTGATAAATGTTTCTGAATTATTTTCTTAAAATGAGTAGAACAACGTTTGTATTTAATAAAATTTCATTTGCGATGCTGGGTTTGAATATCCTTCCGAATAAATTCCGCTTTCTCGTATTTAATACAAGAATATCAATGTCTTCTTTTA
>JAJBTS010000058.1 GCA_020860885.1 Bacteroidales bacterium | reverse complement strand
TTATCCGTATTCAATCCCTCTTCGTTATCGATAATTATAAATTGAGGTTTAATAATATCGATGCTTCGAAGGAAAAATTTCCTTTTTTCCGGATTCTTTCTATAGCGAAAATCCACTCCGTTAAAATTCAGCTCTTTCATTTTTATAGAACCGTAATAACGAGGAAGGCTGTCTATTTGATAGAACTCACTCAAACGTTCCTGATTCAGGTCCAGGGAAATGTCCCGAACGGAAACAAAGCCACTCATAAGATTAACATTCAAATCACCCGCCTTTAAAGAATACAAACCATTCGTAGACCGATATACCAAGGTAGTTAAGTCGTTTCTGAACATTCTTTTCGCTTCGATAGTCAAAAAAACATTCACAGCAGTAATAATCAATGCTACCACAGCTATAATAATAATTGTTTTTGTAAGTCTTATTTTTTGGGTCCGATCCATGAAAATCAAAACAAACAATATTGGTAATTGGTTGATAAGCTACTACAAAAAAGACTGTGTTGAAAGGTTATGCCTAAATCCGCATATGGAACGATAGACGAAGCTTCTAAAAAATTCCAGATCAGAAGCATTCCTTCAACACAGTCTTTTTGATATTCAGAACTATTTTTTATTCTGTAACTTTTTTCTTCTTAGAAGTGATTTTATTCTTCTCCTGCACTACTTTATCTTTTTTCGAAACAGAATCGGAAGACTTTAGCTGCTTCTTCAGAATTTTTATCTCTTTCTCCTGATTGCGTATCAATGTTGTAAGAGCATTTAATTCTTCCAGTTCGACACCTTCGGGGAATTGTCCGTTTACCCGGTTAATAAAATCACTTAATACATTCATATAATTATTAAATGCGTCATAACCATTTTCATAAGGACTATATACGCTTGGTCCCGGAAACAGTTTTGTACTCATATAATTAAAATGATCACTGGCCTGAAGATAAGTCCAATCCTGTAGAATTCTTTTTTCAGTAACCATCTGAACTTTTTCCGCTATGCTATATAACTTCTCTACGGCTTCTTTCTGAAGGATATTCCCCACCCAGGGGCTGATATCTTTTTCTTCTCCGGCCCACGAACAGGGGTAAGGCACAGAGAGTTCTCCTACCGATTTAAAAGTTTTTGTAACCTCTGTAGGAGTTGAGAAAGTAATGCCCTTGGCTAATGCAAAACGGGGTATTGCACGGAAAAAATCAAAGATACCTGTTTCTGCCTGCTGCAAACTTCCCAGAACATCGTAGTTCATAAAAATATTTATCAACTGTTCGGATTCGGGCGTAGCAGCAATCCAGTTTACAAGTTTATCGGCAACCAAGGGATATTCACTCCAGTTGTAATTCGAAAAACGATAGGAAATATCATCGCTGAATTTCATATTACGCGTCAGAAGCTTCAGATTCGGAGCTGAGGCTGCTGAGTACAAATAATTAGGGCTCTTCCATCCCAAAACGTGTTTAGCTCCTTCTGTCAACATAGTTTTAAAGCCCATAGCTGCGACTTGCGAAGCAATATCGTCCGAATATATAAGCTCCGTATTCCGGAATACCGTAGGTTTCTTTCCGAAAAGATCCTTGATCTTATCACTATGAGCCTTTACTTGTCTTTGAAATTCTTCAGGATCCGTAAGAGACGCCAAAGAATGATCGTAGGTTTCCGCCAGAAATTCTACGCATCCTGTTTTTGATAATTCTTTGAATTGCTCGATCGCTTCAGGAACATATACCTCCATCTGCTCCAATACAACCCCGGAGATAGAGAACGCAACTTTGAATTTCCCGTTATATTCCTTTATCATTTCCAGCAAAAGGTTATTCGCAGGAAAATAGGTGCGCTCAGCCACTCCATGAATTATATCCTCATTTGCAAAATCATCGTAGTAATAATGATCGGATCCTATATCAAAAAAACGATATCTTTTTAGACGAAAAGGTTGATGAATCTGAAAATAAAAACAAATTGTTTTCATGGTAAATATTTTTTATACAAACGATTTTTTATTGTTATTGATCGTTTATCTGTTTAACACTTGATCATAAATGGCCCGTACTTTCCAACCGGCTTTTTCCCAGGTTATCTGATCGACTTCATTTTTTCCTTCGATCTTAAGATATTCGGCCATACCGGAATAATTTATGATAGAGTACATGGCGTCGGCCATTGCTTCTATATCCCAATAATCTGTTTTGATTGCATTATTTAATATTTCCGCACAGCCTGACTGTTTGGAAATTATGGTAGGAACTCCGCATTGCATCGCTTCCAGCGGTGAAATCCCGAAAGGCTCGGATACGGAAGGCATTACGTATACATCACTGGATTTCAAAACCTCATAGACTTGCGTTCCCTTCATAAATCCTGTAAAATGAAAACGATCGGATATTTTTCTCTGGGCAGCCAGACGAATCATCTGATCCAACATATCTCCGCTGCCGGCCATAACAAAACGAACCTTCTCCGTTTTAGACAAAACTTTTGCAGCAGCTTCCACAAAATACTCAGGTCCTTTCTGCATGGTAATCCTTCCCAGGAAAGTTACCACTTTATCGGAGGTCCCTTTCTTTGATTCTATAGCTTCCACTTCCGGACTCATAGGTTCAACGGCATTGTGCACCGTCGTAACCTTACGGGGATCCTGATGGTATTTTTCGATCACTGTATTACGCGTTAAATTACTTACTGTAATTATATGATCGGCATGGTCCATCCCATCCTTTTCTATACCGTAAACGGTAGGATTCACCTGACCGCGGCTTCTGTCAAAATCCGTTGCATGAACATGAATAACCAAAGGTTTTCCTGTTACTGTTTTTGCATGAATGCCGGCAGGGTAAGTCAACCAGTCGTGCGAATGAATTACATCACACTCAATGGTTCGCGCAATAACTCCTGCGACTATAGAATAATTATTTATTTCCTCCAACAGATTTTCGGGATATCTTCCTGAAAAACCGATACATCCCAAATCATTGGTAGGAAAATAAGAAAAATCAGCATAAATATGATCTCTCAGATCGTAATAAAGTTGGGGGTCCATGTACTTACCGACTCGCTCCTTTACATAATCCCAATTCACATCTTTCCACACAACAGGAGTATGACAGGCTCCTATCAATCTAAGAAAACTCTGATCTTCATCACCCCATGGTTTCGGCATAACAAAAGTGATTTCCATATCGGGCTGTAAAGCCATCCCTTTCGTCAATCCGTAACTGGCAGTACCTAGCCCTCCTAAAATATGTGGCGGAAATTCCCAACCAAACATCAATGCTTTCATATTTCTTACCTATATGCTAATATGTTACTATGTCGATGTATACTTTTTATCAGCAGACAACAACATATTCCATCTTCTATTTATAACTGTCTAATAATTTTAATATCCTCAGTATAGCAGCGACACTCATGGCAAATGAAATAGCCCCTCTACCCTGAAAGGGAGGATTACCATCAAAAACTTCCGAAAGAGTGCTTATACAATGCGTATTCATCTCTTCATCCAGACCTATCAGCATGCGTTCTACAAATGAAACGCCGCTGTACTGATAAAGTTTTAAATAAGCTTCAAGATAAGGGCCCAGCAACCAGGGCCAGGCGGTTCCCTGATGGTAAGCGTAATCACGGTCTCTTTGAGAACCGACATAATAAGGCCTGTACCCTTCACTCTTCGGACTAAGCGTACGGATACCTTTAGGAGTAAGTAATTCTTTAGTTACTATATTCAATACAGAACGCTTCTGGCTTTTAGATAACGGTGAATAATCCAACGAAACCGCGAATAACATATTCGGCCGGACACTCCAATCAATGTATGTTCCATCCACATAATCGTATAAATAATTATGCCCGTTTACAAAGGTTTCCACGAAAGAAATCGCCGTTTTAGAAGATATTTCATCCAGTTCTTCTGCTCTTGAAACATTTTCCTTTAACAGAGCTAACTCTGCTGCAAATTTCAAACTATTATACCAAAGGGCATTGAATTCTACAATATAACCAGAACGGGGAACGATGGGTTTTCCATCTACAGTCGCATTCATCCAGGTGATGGCTTTTTCTCTTCCATCGGCATACAAGAGGCCATTGGCTTCCAATTTGAGATTCGGATGATTGTTTCCTTTTATATAATCTATTATTTCCTGAATTAAACCTCCATATCTTACGTTGCATTGCTCTTTGGACGTAAATTTAGCGTATTGCTGCAACGACCAGATAACCCATAGTAAAGTATCCGGCAGATCGATTTCCCGGATAACTTTGTCTACGGACCCATCACTCATAAATTTTCTCAATGCAGGAATAGCCGTATCCATAATTTTCTCAAAACGTACAGGATCATCAATAGCTAAAGTACATCCCGGCAAAGCAAGAAACAAATCCCTTGCCCTCACTTTAAACCAGGGATACCCCGCCAGTAAATAAGCATCCTCTTCTGTCGGGCGGTAATAAAACTGCTGGGCGGAATTTTTCAAACAGTTGTAGAAACTGGTACGCGGAGTACGGGTATCGGATTCAACGATATACTGTTTTTCGATTAACATGGAATCTATAAAACTATCTCCTCCCGAGAAATAAATAGTTTCTCCTTTTTCTATCTCCATCTCGAAATACCCGGGAACATACAAATCTTCCTGGTAAGGAAGACCTCTTTCCTGCTCTTTCGAATATTCAACACCCTTATACCAATCCGGATGGAATATAAATTTCACGGGTTTATTGAATTGCATATGCAATTCGGGATAGCCTTCGTACATACGCATTTTTATACCGTTTTCTATTTCCGTATAAGTCCTGTTTGCCACAAAATTCATTTGGGTTAACGCATTTACATTACGGAAAGCGAGGAAAGGCCGAAGACGCAGGATGGTCGGTGAATGTGCTTCTATTAAAGTATATTTAATCAAAATCCTGTTTTCAAAGGCTGAAAAGACTTTCTCTTTAGACATAATCACGCCTCCTACCCTATAAATCGTACGGGGGACTTTCTCAAAATCGAACTGGCGGACATACTTATGTCCATTCGGGCTGAAATGATTGTTGGAATATTGATGGACTCCGAGATTAAATTCCGCACCATGCTGCACAACAGTCTCGTCAAGAGAAGACAATAACACGTGATTATCAGAATCCAGCTGAGGGACCGGACAAACCAGTAATCCATGATATTTACGTGTGTTGCAGTCAACAATAGTAGTAGAATGATAAGCACCCCCACGATTGGTCCGCAAAATCTCTCTTTTTAAAGATTCCTCCAGATTAATGAGAAGTGTTTTATCAAATTTAAGATATCCCATATATGAATGTATTTAATAAGGTTTGAGAGACGAAAAATACAATAAATATTTATTATCTGCAAAGATATAATGTCTTTTTTAACCATTTTGTTTAAATTTGCCAAATAAGATTATTATTTATGAAAATAGAAAATAAGCGCTTGCTGTATTCCTTCCTTTTTCCCTGCATTTTCGTGTTATTAATATGGATCATCTATTTCTTTGAACAGGCGATGGATGCAGATTGGCACCAATGGGGAATTTATCCACGCAGCTTATACGGAATTAAAGGTATTTTTACCCAGCCTCTTTTCCATTCCGGAATCCAGCATCTATTTTCAAACAGTATTCCTTTAATTATATTAGGATGGTGTTTGTTCTATTTTTATAAAGAATTAAGTTTCCTGGTTTTTCCGGTTGTCTGGATTTTATCGGGTATTTTCACCTGGTGTATCGGTAGGGAATCGTGGCACATCGGCGCCAGCGGATTGGTATATGCCCTCTCTTTCTTTTTGTTTTTCAGTGGAGTATTCCGAAAATACATACCTCTGTTAGCCGTATCCTTATTGGTCGTTTTTTTTATACGGGAGTACTTTGTGGAATATGTTTCCAATAGCAGAAGTAGTGGATCCTACGATCTCCTGGGAAGGACACTTATCCGGAGCTTTAAGTGGCTTCATCACCGCCATCCTATTCAGAAAGCAAGGGCCTCAAAAACCACCTGAGCCGGAAGACGAAGAAGACATGGATCAGTCACCAGTAAACAGTGAACAGTAAACAGTCACCAGTAAGCAGTAAACAGTAAGCAGTAAGCAGTAAACAGTAAACAGTAAGCAGTTTATTAGTAAGTAGTTAAAGCTATTATATTTTTATTCAGTTTTAACAAGTAATCACCTTCATTTGCGAAGAGCATCAACACCTGTTCGCGAAGAGTATCTGTACCTCTTTGCGAAGAGTATCCCGACGGGTTAGCGGAGAGTATTAACACCCCTCCCGCGGTAAGTATCTCGAAGGGGTCGCAATACTTACCGCGGGAGGGTCGCGAAGAGTATCTCGGAGGGGTCGCAATACTTACCGCGGGAGGGTCGCGAAGAGTATCTCGGAGGGGGTGTGACACTTACCGCAAAAAGGTGGTAAAAAGCATTAAGAAAGGATAACGGTATTTATCGCTGTTGATAAGTAATGTCTTGTCCTGAAAAAAGTTGACAGATTTTTTGTATAAAATTATATATCTCAT